>JAKATE010000157.1 GCA_021828085.1 Thermoplasmata archaeon
TTGCGCTGGGGCACGCATGGGACAGGAGACCCTAGGTTCGTTCCCGCGAAGGTCGAGGGAGCGACGGGCGGGGCCACCGGAGAGCGGAGGAAGGCCTCCCTACGAACTCAGCGACCTTAGACCGCTCGAGCGGAAGGAACCTCCGAACTTCTCCGGCCGCGGGGCCGCCGGGGTCCCAAGGGGGTCCGGGGGGTCCGACGAGAGGCCGCCGTCGCGGGCGGGGACCGGACGGAGGGCGTTGAGAAGCGCTCGCGCATCGCCCGGTCATCCTGCCGGAACTCCCGGGCAAAGAAGGAGAGCACCTTCCGGCGGAGTACCCGGGGGGGGAGGGAGGGGGAGACAAAATCCCCGACCACGGAGACCTCGGTCCTCCGCCCCCGGGGAGCGTAGTACAGGAAGAAGGTCGATCCCTTGAACGGGCCTTCGGTCACGTCGTAGGCGACGCCCAGCGGGGGGAAACTGGTCCACTCCATGGTGAACCGGACGCGAGAGCGGCCCCACGGCTGCCGCCAGGAGTACCGTCCCGAGTACGCCCCGGTCCTCTCCCGATACACGGAGGTATGGCCGTGCGCCCTCGAGTGCTCCTGGGGGAGGTCCAGGTACCTCCAGACGAGCGCGAGGGGGACCGAAAAGTGGCTTCCTTCGTCTCGGAGCAGCATGCCGGCCCGGCGGAACCGTTCGCCTTAGTTATGTACATCCCCGAGGCCTGCGCTAGGGGGGCATCGGTCCCCTCGGCGGAGGGCGCGCGTCTGCCGTTCCGGGGCGCTTCCCACCCGCTCCCTGACCCGGTCCGGGGTTCGATGCCGACCCTAAGGAGGGAGGCCCCGGGACCGGATCGGAGAAGGGTCGTAGCCTCCTTTCCTTGGCGGTTTCCAACGGGGATGGGGACCGTCCTCCTTCCCAAACCCTGAAGACCACGTCGGGCCCTCACGCCCGCGATGCGCCCGCGTGTGGTCTTCCTCGACTTTGGGGGGACCCTAGTGGAGAGCGTCCCCGACTCCTTCCCCGCGTATGCTTGGGTCTTCCGGAGGTTCGGAGTCCCCGTGGATCAGGAACGTTGGAAGGAAGCAGACCAACGTGTATGGCAACGCCTCGGTCCTACAATGTACGAGTGCCGTGGGAAGACCCCTTCCTTCTGGGATCGGGTCCACGCGGGCGTCCTTCACGAGCTGGGAGTTTCCGACTCGGACGGTCGGATCTGCGCCGCGCTTCACGACCGTTTCACGTCCCCGGAGCTCCACCGCCCTTTCCCCGAGACGGAGGAAGTCTTGGACGGCTTACGGAGCGAAGGTCTTGCGCTCCACATCGTATCGAACAGTACCGACTTCCTGCCTGAGACCATCTCCCGCCTGGGCTGGACGGAGCGGTTCGACAGTGTCACCTTCTCCCAAGAGATTGGGGCAGAGAAGCCCGACCACCGCGTTTTCGACCTCGCGCTCCGCCGAGCAGGGTGCAAGCCCGTCGAGGCCCTGCATGTCGGCGACTCGTGGGGTGCCGACTACCTCGGGGCCAAGGGGGTCGGAGTGCGAGGGGTCTGGCTGAACCGCAGAAGCGCACCCAACCCCGAGCCTTGCGAGTCGATCAGGGATCTCCGGGAGCTCCAAGCCCTCCTATGAAATCGCCCGCCGGCCCCCTCCTGGGAGGGGGGCGGCGGAATCGGGAGTGGGGGGCCTACCCGTCGCCCCACTCCAATCCTGAGAGGCACGCGGCCTCCCGGGCCCTTACCTCGGAGAGCCTATCGTAGGGGCTCGCGAGGACCTCCTGGACGTCGTCCACGCGGATCGGCTTCCATCCGTGTCGCCCGTGGCACCACCCGCTCATACCGTCGCGGGGAGAGCCGGGGTGGACGATCCACTCGTCGTCGGTTTCCGCGTGGGGGCAGAGGTCCTGAGGCGTGATGCCGAACCGCGCGCAGAAGTGGGGCTCCACGAGGAAACGAACCGATTTTAACCCGGGGATCGGTGAGACCCATGTGGGCAGGAGACTCGGGAACCGAACCCCGTCGGTCGATGTGCGGGTCGTCGCGGTGGCGCTCGTTCATTCGGGACTCTCTGCGGCTTCGGTCGGTACGAGACTGGGAGTGAGCCCCAGCACGGTGGGAAAGTGGTCCCAGAACTTCCGAAAACGCGGGACCGACGGACTCCGCACCCGGACCGCCCCCGGCAAGCGGCCACGCGTGAGTGCCGCGGAGCTGTCAACTCTCCTCCGAGAAGCGCTTGCGGAGCCCCCGCGGAATGAATGGAAACCCCTCAGCACTCGAGAACTGGCGAAACGGATCGGCGTGCGGGTGGACGTTTCCTACGACGTGGACCATCTCGTGCGACGCCTGCGGCCGCTGCTTTCAGGGAGCGATAGATCACTGCCGGTCCTAGAAGGGTTGAAATCAGGCGCTGGCCCCTACCAGGTTGGCATGTCGACCCCGACCTTGCGCTCCCGAAGCAGTTTGGACGAAGCTATCCGCAAGAAGGACCTCGCGGCGGTCCGGCTCTTGCTCGAGAAGGACCCAGGACTGGTCCGTTCGAGGAACTCCGATGGCCTCTCCCCCGTGATGGTGGCTGTCTACTGCGGGGCCACCGAGGTCGCTCGCGACCTCGTCGCCCGAGCCCCGACGGACATCTTCGAGGCGACGTGCCTCGGGGACGTTCCACGGGTCGATCACCTACTCTCCCAAGACGGGGCCCTCGTGGCAGCCTATAGCGCGGACGGCTGGACGGCGCTGCACCTTGCGGCCCACACCGGCCAGCCACAGGTCGCGAGGCTGCTCCTCTCCCGAGGAGCGAAGGTCGACGCGGTATCGCGCAACGGAATCGCGAACCAACCCCTCCAGGCGGCCATCGCCGGGCGTGAGCCCGAGCTCGTGAGGATCCTCATCGAAGCGGGAGCTGACGCGAACCACCGAAGTCACGGTGGTTTCACCGCCGCGCACCTTGCGGCCGAGAACGGCAGCCTCGAGGTCCTCGAGCTCCTGAAGAAGGCGAAGGCCGACCTGGGAGCCAAGGCGGAGGGGGGAAAGACCCCTCTGGACCTGGCGCGAGAGGGCCACCACGACAAGGTCGCTCGGTGGTTGGAGAAGGGGATCACGCGGACCTGAGCAGCGCGCCGGCCCCCTCCCCAGGAAGGGGGCCGGCGCAACGCCGGGGGAGGGGGGTCCCTCACCCGTCGTTTCATTCCGGACCGGGGAGGACCGCCGCTTCCCGGGCGCGGACTTCCCACATCCAGTCCATCGGGCTCCGAAGAACCTCCTGCGCGTCCGCGACGTCGATGGGCTGCCAGCCGTGCCGCCCGTGGCACCAGCCGCACATGCCGTCGCGGGGAGACCCCGGGTGGACGATCCGCGTCCCGTCGGTCTCCGCGTGGGTGCAGAGGTCCTGAGGCGTGATGCCGAACCGAGCGCAGAACAGCCGCTGCTTCGTCAGGCCTCGCATCACGAGCTTCCGGGCCTCCGGATGGACCTCCAGGGCGGCTTGCGCGGCCGCGCCGCTGGCGCTGGACGAGCGCTCGAACGCGCTCGCCCGAGTCCCTGGAGTCATCGGGGAGACCACTGGTCACCTCCAGGATGCTGAAGCGGCGGCCGTCCCCCCCGTCCTCCTCCTCGATCCCGAGAGACCCTCCCTTTGGCCCCATGATCGCCATCTGGCTGGTCCGGGAGCCATTCCAAGGGCGCTTCTCCGCACAGTTCGCGCGGGCCCAACGGGTAGCTCCGACGGGTCCCTGAGGATCCTCGGGGGTAGGGGTGGCGGAGGCCACGGGCCGGAGGACCTCCACCAATTGGATCGGGAGGTGGAACTCCGCTTCGAGCCGGGCCCTCTCGGGGACGGGAAGGTTCCCGTGCCAGTGGTGGGCCGCGCGGTCCCACCGCAGGCCCAGGGCTCGGAGGACATTCCGGACGTCGTAGGTCTGGGGGGACCCCTCAAGGACGATGGTGGCAAGTTCGGCGGGGGCTTGCTCGGCGTTCGTCGGCAGTGCTGCGCTCATGGAGCGACCTCGCCTGCCCGGGGCCACCGTAGCCCCCGAACGACGTGCGTTCGCCCGCGCGAGTGAGGGGGCGCCCCCCTTGATGCCGCGCGCGGTCGGCGCGCCCCTATCCCGCGCCGAAGCTCCAGCGGCCGCGCGCAGGCTTCAAGAAGGGGACGGCGGCAACCAGGCGAGGTCGCGGGAGCGCAGCCTCCGAGAGACGAACGCCGAGGGGGGACGCCGAACTCGCTTTCGGGCGCTGGCCTCTTCGACCCAGTAAAGCCAGTCGTACACAAGCAAGCGGGCGAGGGGCCCCTTCTGCCACCAGAGGGCATGCCCCGCGCCGCCGAGAATGGCAAAGGTGGCTCGGCTGAAGCTGGGCAGGAGCTTCCAGTAGGTCCGGGCCCTGAAGGGTGAG
>JAKATE010000158.1 GCA_021828085.1 Thermoplasmata archaeon
CTCCCAGGGGGCGCCCGGGGACGCCCTCGAGTACTCCGCGAGCGCCGGAGGGGCCGCCCTCATCATCGGAAGGGAGCGCGTCCTCGCCGAGATCAACGCCACCGAGAGCTTCACCACCGACACCCCGGACTTCTGGCGCCGGGAGGGGCAGCGCTACCCCAGCCACGGCGGCCGTTTCACCGGCGAGCCGGCGTTCTTCAGGCACGTGGGGGAGTGCGGCCGCAGGATGATGGAGCGGATGGGCACGCGCCCCCCCGACTACCAGCACGTGGTCTTCCACCAGCCCAACGGCAAGTTCCCCCTGCGCATCGGCAAGAGCCTGGGGTTCACCGACGCCCAGATGCGCTACGGGCTCGTCACCCCGTACATCGGCAACACCTACTCCGGGGCCGCGCTCCTCGGACTCGCCAACGTCCTCGACCAGGGCGCACCCGGCGACCGGGTCCTCGTGGTCGGCTACGGCAGCGGGGCCGGTTCTGACGCCTTCGACCTCACCCTCACCGACGAGCTCGCCCGCTTCCCGAAGAGCGGCCCGCGGGTGCAGGAGTTCCTCGACGGCGGGAGCTACCTCAACTACGCGATCTACGCGAAGTACCGCGGGAAGATCCACCTGGGAGGGAGCTAGGCATGCGCGAGGTCGCCATCCTGGGCGTGGGGCAGACGAAGTTCGGAGAGCTCTGGGACCGCTCGTTCCGGGAGATCGGCATCGAGGCCGGCTTCTCCGCGCTCACCGAGGCGAAGCTCGGTTCGCACGATCTGGGCGCGCTCTACCTGGGGAACATGGCCAGCGGGGCCTTCCTCGACCAGGAGCACATCGCCCCGCTCATCCTCGACTACGCCGGGCTCTCCCGCCACCACCTGCCCGCCATCCGCGTGGAGGCCGGCGGGGCCTCCGGGGGCGTGGCGCTCCACCAGGCCTACCTGGCCGTGGCCAGCGGGGCCCACGATTTCGTCGTCGTCGGCGGCGCGGAGAAGATGACCGACGTGCCGGACGACCTCCAGCTCGCCATCACCAGCGCGGCGGCTGACCAGGAGTGGGAGACCGTCTTCGGCGCCACCCTCCCGGCCCTCTGGGCCCTGGTGGCCCGCCGCCACATGCACGACCACGGGACGCGGCGCGAGGACCTGGCGAGGATGAGCGTGCACAGCCACGAGATGGGCTCGAAGAACCCCCTCGCCCACTACCGCAACCGGATCACCGTGGACCAGGTGCTCGGGGCCCCCGAGGTCGCCGACCCGCTCGGTCTCCTCGACTGCGCCCCGGCCACCGACGGCGCCGCCGCCCTCGTGCTCGGCCCGTTGGAGAAGGCGCGCCGCTACACCGACACCCCCATCCGCATCGCCGCCAGCGAGGTGGCCTGCGACACGCTCGCCCTGCAGCACCGGCGCGACCTCACCACGCTCGACGCCTCGGTGGCCGCCGCGCGCGCAGCCTTCGGGAGGACCGGCTGGACCCCCTCGGACCTCCGCGTGGCGGAGGTGAACGACGCCTACTCCATCAGCGGCCTCCTGGCCCTGGAGGACCTCGGGTTCGTCGAGAAGGGCGCCGGGGGACCGGCGCTCCGGGAGGGGGACTTCGGCCCCGGGGCGAAGCTCACGCTGAACCCCTCCGGAGGGCTCAAGGCCCAGGGATGCCCTTTCGGCGCCGTGGGGATCGCCCAGGTGGTCGAGCTCGTCCGCCAGTTGCGCGGGGAGTCGAAGGACCGCCAGGCGCCCGGCGCCACGCGCGCCCTCGCCCACAACCTGGGGGGGACCGGCGCCACCGCCGTGGTACACCTCCTGGAGCGCGCGAACTGAGGGAGGGAGCATGACCATCGCACGTTTCTGGAGAGAGACCCCGCAGCGCTACAACCTGGGCGCGAGCCGCTGCACCTCGTGCGGGAGCGTCTTCTTCCCGCCGCGCGCCGTCTGCCCGACCTGTCCGGAGCACCGCCGCTCCCTGGGGAAGATGGAGCCCTTCCAGCTCTCCGGGGAGGGGGAGGTGTACTCCTTCACCGTGGTCCACGACCCGGCCGAGGGGTTCGAGATGCAGGTGCCGTACGTCCTCGCCCTGGTGAGGACCCCCGAGGGTCCCCTGCTCACCGGGCAGGTCGTGGACGTGGACCCGAAGGAGGTCTCGGTGGGGCTGCGCGTGCGCGCCACCTTCCGCAAGCTCCGCGAGGAGGGGAAGTCCGGCGTGATCCACTACGGGTACAAGTTCGCCGTCGCGCGCGGGGAGGAGCGGCCCCCTCCCTCCACCCTGGAGGAGAGCGCGACCGAACGCGTCCGCCCGGAATCGGGCCAGCCCGCCCGCACGTGACGGAAGCCCCCGCGGTCCGGTCCCCGGCCCCCGACCGTCCTTCCCCCGGAGCGCCGGAGGGACCGGCGGAGGAGGGGGGAGCGGGCGCCTACGCCCGGGGCTTCGGGGACGGCGTGCGGAGCGCTCTTCGCGAGGTGATGTCCTGGGCCTCCCGGGGCCACACCCCCGCGGAGCTCAAGGTCCTCGCGCAGAGCCGTCTCTCCCACCTCGACGAGGAGGTGGCGCTCAAACGGCGCACGCTCCTCAGCGCACCCCAGTCCATCCCCCTGGAGAGCCTGCTGCGCGTGCGCGGCCCGGAGAGCGCCCCCGGCTTCCCCCCGCTCGCCCCCGGGTACACGTACCTCTTCCTGGAGGAGCGACCGCTCCTCGCCCGTCGCTTCCTCGCCGAGGCCCTCCCGCGCCTGGGGGGGGCGCTCGGCCTCACCCGACTTCCGGGCGAGCTACGCGCGGTCGCTCCCCGGGAAGCGCTCGAGGTCCTCTACCTGGGGGTGGAGTCCCCGTCGGACCCGGGCGTGGAGGGGGCGAGCAACAACGTGAGCGGCCTCACCAGCCGGGTGCAGGACTTCCTCGGCCGGGACGGCTCGTCCCGGGCGCTCTACCTGGAGGCCTTCGACTACCTCACCGTCTGGAACGATTTCGAGCCGGCGATGAAGTTCCTCTACTGGGCGAGCGCCGAGGTGCACAGCCACCGCGGGGTCCTCCTGGTCAGCGTGGACCCGGACTCCCTCTCCCGCGTCCAGCTGCGCACCCTCGAGCGGGACTTCAACCACCGGATCAAGCTCCCCTGAACCGCGCAGGGCTCCCCCGTGGGCCCCTGCCGGTGACCCCTCACGGGGAGCGGACGGCCCCGGGATGACCCCGCGCCCCCGGGGAGCCGGGAGGGAGGCCCACCTCGCTCCTCGCGACCTTGCGGTACACCTCGAGGAAGCGGCGGAGGGTCGCCGCCTGGCTGTAGGACTCCTCCACGCGCTGCCGGGCCGCGCGGCCGAGCGAACGGCGACGGGCGGGCTCCTCGAGGAGGCCCTGGATCGCCCCGGTGAGCGCCTCCCGATCCAGCGGGTCGATGAGGAGACCGCACTCCCCGTCCTTCACAATCCTCGCCGGTCCCCCGCGGGAACCCACCACCGGGACCGCTCCGGAGGACATGGCCTCGAGGAGCGCGAGCGGCTGGAGGTCCGCCACCGAAGGGAGCACGAAGAGGGCGCTCTGGGAGAGGAGCGAGGGCTTCTCCTCCTCGGGGACCGCCCCGACGGAGACCACCCGTCCCGCGAGGCCCGGCTCGCGGGCGAGCCGCTCCTCGACGGAGCGGGACTCCGGCCCCTGGCCTGCCAGGACCCCGAGGAAGGGCAGCGCGCGGGGGAGCTCCCCCAGGGCGTCCAGGAAGCGGTGGACCCCCTTGTCCTGCGTCCACCGGCCGAGGAAGAGCACCAGGGGGCGCTCCCCGGCACCGAGCCGGGAGCGCCAGTCGACCCCCGCGACCCCGGGGGCGTACCTCCGGGTGTCCACGCCATGGGGGATCGTCTCCAGCGGCGCCCGCCGGCGGGTGAACTCCCGGTCGAGGAGCTCGAGACCCCCCTGCTCGGGCGTCGTCACCCGGTCGCAGCGGGCATAGACCCCCGCGTTCCAGCGCCAGGCCCAGCGGAAGAAGCCGCGGGTGAGCCAGTTGTCCGGCAAGCTTCCCTGCATGTCCCGGAGGTTCGTGTGGAAGGTCCCGACGACCGGCAGACCCCAATGACGGGCGCTGAAGAGCCCGAGCGTCCCCACCGGACCCGGGGTGTGCAGGTGGACCACGTCGAAGCCCCCCTCGCCCCCCTTCCCCACCACCCACGGGAGGGGGGACCAGCGGTACTCCGGATAGTAGGGTAGGGCAAAGGAGGGGAAGCGGACCACGCGGAAGCCCGGGAACGGCTCCTCCGCGTGGGGGGCCCCGGGGGCCCCGGGGGTGAAAAGGGTCACCGGGTGCCCCTCCCGGGCGAGCTCCGGGCCCATGTACGAGAGGAAGTGGGAGACCCCGTCGTGGGTGGGGAGGTAGGTGTCGGAGAAATGTGCGATCCGCAA
>JAKATE010000159.1 GCA_021828085.1 Thermoplasmata archaeon
CCATCTCCACGAACGTGAGCTTCGGACCGGCCTCGCTCTCCGTCTTCCTCGGGGCGGACGTTGCGGGAGGACCCCCGTCGCTCACGGGATACTCGTACACCTGGAACTTCGGCGACTGCACGTCCTCGGCTACGACGACGGTGCCCTACACGACGCACGCCTACACTTACCAGGGGACCTTCTGGCCCACCGTGACCGTCACGGCCTCGGGCTACCTCGGGTCCGGGACCTCGAACTCGGTGCCGATCCACGTGTCCACAGGGGTCTCCCCGTGCCCCTCGATGACCGGCGGATTGGCCACGCTCAACCGGAGCGGGCCCGGGGAGACCTCGTACGCGGTCACGCTCACCGCGCCCTTCTCCGGCGGGACCGGCCCGTACACGGCCACGTTCCTCTGGGGGGATGGTAGCCCGAAGACCAGCACGAACCCCACCGCCAACACGGCCGTCGCCACCCACGCCTACACCACCGCCGGGACGTTCTCACCGAAGGTGTACATCAACGACAGCACCTCGCTCTCCGTCGCGGACGTGCCGAGCGCGGCTCTCACCGTCTACGCGCACGTCGCGGTCGCGCCCATCTCCGTCAGCTCCTGGCACGGGCTCGCTCCCGCGAACCTCACCTTCTCCGGCGGCGCCGCCTCCAGCGGGCTCGGACCCTACACCTACGCCTGGTCCTACGTCTGCAACTCCAACTTCCCCGCCTCCTGCGCCAACGCCTCCACCACCGCCTCCGGGGCCCCCTTCCAGATCTTCCTCCACCCGGGCAACTTCTCCGTCTCTCTGAAGGTCACCGACAGCCTCGCCTACTCCTCGAGCTTCACGACCTCCTTCAGCGCCTGGGGCAACAACTCCCTCCCCCTCGCCCTCTCCTCGGGATGGAACCTGGTCGCCCTGCCTCTCTCCTCCAACGACTACACCCTCTTCGAGCTCGCCCTCGAGCTCGGAGGCAGCACCCTGGGCGCCCCGCTCCTCTCCCTCGCGGACCTCCACGGGGGCACCACCACCGCCTATGCCCGTGGAGGACCCACCGGCAACACCGCCGTCCCCGCCGGGGACGCCCTCTGGGTCGACCTCTCCGCCCCCACCTCCCTCATGACCTACGGGCTCCGCGCCTCCTCCATCTCGGGGGTCGCCTTCACCGGGAGCACCTGGTCCGGCGTGGGCTGGTCCATCACCGGCACCACCACCGCGAGCGGCCTCGCCGCCCTCCTGGGAGCTCCTGCCGGGCTCACCGCCGTCTCCGAGTGGAACGCCGCCACCCAGTCCTGGTCCACCTACCTCTACGGGTTCGACTCCCCCGGTGGCCAGTACGACTTCACCCTGACCCAGGGCACCGCCGTCTACCTCTGGACCTGGAGCGGTGGGACGTTCACGGAATAGTTGGGGGATTGGATTTATACCAGCCCACACCCATACACACGTTACGAACCCGTCCCGAGGCCGCGGTCAAGTCCATATGGGGGAGCAACCTCCCATCGATCGCCGGTGGCCCACGGGGCATGCGGGCACGATCGGGGAAGCATGAAGCGCGTTGACCACGGCGGGATGAGAGCGGGCCTTGCGATCTCGTTGGTGGCGCTGGCGCTGCTGCTCCCCGGGGGGACCGGCGCCGCATCGGCGGTGACGGGACCTTCCGCGAGCACGGGGACGACACCGACCCTGGCCATGGTTGCCCTGCCGTGGCAGGCGAGCACCGGGATCCTCCCGACCTCGGGCTACCTCGGCCCGACCTGGATGGGGAGGACCGTCAGCACCGTGATCACGCTCAACGTCCAGAACCCGGAGGTCCTCAGCGCCTTCGTGGCCGGGGTCTCCGACCCCTACTCGGGATTCTACGGGCACTACCTCACGGAGGCCCAGTTCACCCAGGCGTTCTCGCCCCCGGCCTCGGTCGACACGCAGCTGACCGCGTGGCTTGAGGCGAACGGGCTCCAGGTGACCTATGTCTCGCCGGACCACCGGAGCCTGTTCGTCTCCGGAACGCTGCAGCAGTACGCCAACACCTTCCACATC
This sequence comes from Thermoplasmata archaeon, assembly GCA_021828085.1. Taxonomy (GTDB): domain Archaea; phylum Thermoplasmatota; class Thermoplasmata; order Lutacidiplasmatales; family UBA184; genus JAKATE01. Next base: position 2,016 of record JAKATE010000159.1, read on the forward strand.
TCCTTCGGCGAGTACTCCTACGCTCCTGGCTCGTCCACCCAGGGCTCGTTCTTCGCGCCGATGGAGACGCCCTCGGTGCCCCAGACGTATGCCCCCTGGATCGAGAGCTTGGCGGGGCTCAGCAACCAGAAGGTCCCGGTGACCGACTTCGCGGTGCAGTACATGGGCGGGGCTTCCCCCCAGGCCGGCTCGGCGGGGCAGAAGAAGCTCACTCCGGACCCGACGTTCCACCAGATCTACCAGCTCGACCAGCTCTACAATTCCACGGGCAACGCCACCTCGGGAGTCCAGCCGTCCTACGCCGTGGGAACCAGCGTCGCGCCGGACCTCTGGAACAGCACCCCGAACGGGGGCGCGGGCCCCTGCATCTACGACACGAGCGACCTCAACACGTTCTTCAACACGAGCCAGGGGTATCCCACGGGCCTCCCCGCCGTGAAGGTCCAGCCGCACTACGGCGTGCCCAGCTGGCCGGGGATCGCCCCCAACACGAACACCTGCCCCACCGCAGCCACCGGCGGGGCCGATGGCGAGGTGGCGATGGACTTCGAAGCCGCGTCCAGCACAGCCCCGGGCACCAACCTGTCCTACACCTGGGTCGGAGCGTCGGGAAGCTGGGCGGCCTTCATCGCGATGCTGGACTGGTTGACCAGCAACGACGAGGCGGGGGTCGGCCTGCACCTGACGGCCATCTCCCAGTCGTGGGGCGCGCCCGAGCAGTACGACTGCTCCGGCGGGCCCTGCCTTTCCACCACCTACTCCAGCGACTACACCCAGCTCGCCGCCATGGGGGTGTCGGTCTTTGCCTCCTCCGCCGACCAGGACGGGACGATCGGGAACACCGGCCGCAACACCTGCCCGACGGGGACCGGAGATACCCCGACGCTACAGGAGCCGGGGTCGTTCGCCGGCACCATGAGCGTCGGAGGCATCGGGGTCACCTCCACCCTTCCGGGCACGACCGCCGGCGACCTCGCCGGGGCGCAGGTCTGGAACTGGGGATGCATCGGAGGGACCGGCTCGCACCAGTGGGTCGGGAGCCAGGGCGGCGTCAGCAGGCTCTTCCCGGAGCAGGCGTGGCAGTACGGGTACAACGTGAACTCGAGCATGGCCTTCGGGATCGCGAGCTACAAGGCGAACGGGGGGACGACCTACTCGGCGACCTCCGCCCGCCCGGCGCCCGACTGGTCGGGCCCGGCGGACAACCTCCCGGTCTACGTCGAGGGCGGTTGGCAGACCGGCTGGGGCGGGACCAGCGACTCCTCACCGGCCACCGCCGGGGTCGTCTCCGAGCTCTCCGCCTTCGATGGACACTCCTTCGGACTCATCGCACCGGTGCTCTACTCCCTGGCCAACGAGAACCTCTCCGGGAAGCTGCCCGGAGTCCCGACCCTCCCGGCCCTCGAGCCCACCTACCAGATCCAGAACTGGAGCAACGATGCAACCGGCCAGGCGGGGACCGGCATCGCGAACTTCCACGCCGCGACGAACTACAACCTCTCCACCGGCTGGGGGGTACCCCTCTCGTGGAACCTCGCGAACCTTCTCGGGAAGCCCTGGATCGCATCGAACCCCGAGAGCGAGCCGGTGACCGGGAGCAACTACGCGATCGCCGCGACCGTCCAGGACTACCGGCCCGTCTCCTACGTGAACGTGACCTACCAGGCCCCCGGGGCGACCTCCTGGTCGAACCTGACCCTCACGCTCTCCACCGGTAACACGAACAAGGGCAGCTGGACCGGCTCGATCCCCGGGAGCGCCCTGACCACCACGGGGGAACTGAAGTACTGCGTCTACGCGATCGACTCGATGGAGGGGAACTCCTGGAGCCCCTGGAACCAGTCCGGGTGGGTCGCCAACGGTCACGGCTCCGCCCTGCCCTGGACGCTCTTCGGCTGCAACCACCCCTTCCTGACCTACGTGGCGGCCGTCTCCGGAGGCATGACCGCCGGCACGGTCACGTTGAACCGAAGCTCCAACTCCTGCGAGACGGGCTGCGGGGTCGCCCTCAACGCCACGTACTCGGGCGGCACCTCGACCTACTCCGCCGCCCTCCGATGGGAGGACGGCTCCGCCACCCAGACCATCACCGGGATCAGCGGCCTCAACGTCTTCGCCACCCACCGCTACACGGCGGCCGGCAGCTACACCCCCAAGGTGTTCATCAACGACTCCGCGGCCCACACGTTGAGCGAGTCCACCGCCTCTCCGCTCACCGTCTACGCGCACGTCGCGGTCGCGCCCATCTCCGTCAGCTCCTGGCACGGGCTCGCTCCCGCGAACCTCACCTTCTCCGGCGGCGCCGCCTCCAGCGGGCT
>JAKATE010000160.1 GCA_021828085.1 Thermoplasmata archaeon
GAAGCCCGCATCCCCGTAACTGAGGACCCCGCCGTCGCTCCCGACGAGCCAGTAGCCGTGCCCGTCCGGGGTCGCGGCCATGCCGACGATGCATCCGCCGAGCGTCAGGCTCGAAGCGCTGCCGTAGAAGCCCGCGTTCCCGTAGGAGAAGACCCCGCCGTCGGCCCCGACCAGCCAGTAGCCGGATCCCGAGAGGGACGAGACGGACGGGCGGAAGGCCGATGCGAGCGCCGGAGCGATCGCGCTCGAACCTCCGGCCCCGGCGAGGTTCGGGCAGGGAGGCGCGGGAGCTCCGCCGCCGCCGGAGTTGCCCGTGATGTGGATGAAGTCGAAGAGCACCGCTCCTCCGCCGGGGTTGTTCCAGGCCTGCGGAGTGGTGACCACGCTCCCGGCGCCGTTCCCGTAGGAGTGCTCCGCGACGAGCCCGTTCCCCAGGTAGACCGCCGTGTGGTCCCAGGTCCCCGTCCCGGCCCACTGGTAGAGGATCAGGTCACCAGGAACGAGCCACGAGGGGAGCGAGGTGCCCGTCGCGTCCGTCGCCAGGTTGTTCGAGAGGAGGTAGGTCCTCAGGCCCGTCACGCTCGGGTTCCCGTACGCGGGAGGGACGACCGAGGGGATCGAGAGCCCGCCGGCCTCCAGCGCGAGCGAGGCAAAGTGCGTGCAGTCCTCCCCGATGCTCCCGTACTGGGCCACCACCGCCGGGGTGGAGGTTCCCTGCGGGAACCAGGCATCGCCGGAGGAGCTGACCCAGTAGTAGCCGTCCGAGCCGACCACACCCATGTACTGGGTGGCGTAGACGGCGGCCGCCCCACCGTTGTAGCCCGAGGCGCTCGTCCCCGCGCCGCAGGAGTCGTTGGGGCATACCGAGCTCCAGGGTAGGCCCGCCTGGTTCTGGTTGAGGCCGCTGCACGCGACGGGCCCCGTGCCGGCGAAGCCCGCGGGGGCCCACGTGCAGTAAGCGCCCGAGAGGTAGCTGCCCCAGAAGTTGTAGCCGTTGACCTGGTAGTAGGCGATCGCCCATTGGAACGCGCAGGTGGGGTCGAAGTAGATCCCACCCCAGTCCGACGAACTGCCGGACCACGCCGGGCAGGAGGAGGGGGAGTAGTCCGAGAGCGGGAACGGCCCACCCTGGGGTGGGGTCTGACCACCGGTGCCCTCCTGGAGGACCCCCTCCGCGTGGGGGCCCGGCTCGATGGCGGCGGGGTTGAACCCGCTCTCCTGGTAGGCCATCGAGACGAAGGTGACCGCGACCGGTCCGGTGAACCCGGCGGCCAGCGCGCAGTCCACCACCGCCTGAAGCGTCAGGGTCGTAGGCGCGTTGTAGAAGTTCGAATTAGGGCAACCGGCCACCGCTGCCGCATGGGAGCTCACCGGGGTCGTTCCGGGAGCGGGAGAGGGGGAGGGCGAAGGGGAGGAAGGGCCCCCTGGGCCCGAGGGGGCGGGCGAGCCGGGGAGGAACGGCAGGGAACCTCCCCCAAGAACGTGCGAGCCACCCGGCAGCGAGGAGGCGAAGGACCCCAACCCTGCTGCTCCGAGGGGGGAGAACAGGAGCAGGAGGCCCAGGACCGCGGGAACGGCCCACCGTGCGGTCCGGTGCGCCTTCGCGCGCCGCGCTTCGCTTCCGCGCCCTTCGATCTCCTCGGACGGAGCGTCCAAGGGGGCGTCGAGGGCCCCGTACCCTTCGGACCCATCGGGTACGGGAAGGGCGCCGGGGGAGGCCACGGGCTCGGGCTCCGGTTCCGGAGGGGAGTTCAGGAGGGCCTTCCGGGACCATGTGGGAGAGGGAAGCCCGTCGTCAAGTGTCGCCGTCGGGGGCGCAGGGGGTTCCTGCACGGGAGCGCTCATCGGCAGAGGTTAGGGGTGGACCCCCCACTTGAGGAGGTCCCGCATGTATGTCGGAGCGATACGGTCTCGAGGGTCGCGGGACCCTCTGCCCATCGCCCTTCGCCCCCCGCTCACCCGGGGGCCGTGCGCGAGCCTTCCGCGACGATGGAAAGCCCCGCAGGCGTGGCTCGGTAGGCCTTGAGCCTCCGACCGTGCCCTTCGATAGGCCGGACCTCGGCGACGACCAGGCCGCGCTCCTGAAGGCGGGAGAGGGTCTTCGCGAACCGGGCCTGCGGCAGACCCAGCGCCCGGGAGATCCCCCCTTGGGTCAGCGCCGGAGCGGCCGTTCTCAGCTCTTCGGACCCGGAGCCCTGATGCCGCGCGAGATGCTCCAGGATCTTCTGGGCCAGGGGGGCCTTGCTCTGCGCCCGGGCCCCCGTAGGGGTGCCCCCTCCGTGCGGAGGTGGAATGACCGCGCCTCGGACGACCGGCGCCGGGCCGTTCCAGCGGCGCGCGACCTCCCGGCGACGGGGGTCGACCCCGGAGGACCTCCAGAGCTGCTCGGCCGCGGCCCGTAGAGCTCGGACGGTCCCCGCGGGAGCTCCCGTCCTCTCCGCCCACTCCGACTGGGCCCAGACGACCTCCGCCTCGGCGAACGGGTTGCGGGCCGCGTGCGCCTCCTCCCGCGCCTCCTCGAAGCTCGCCTGGACGGCGTTCGCCGGTTCCTTGACCGCCTTGGCGAGGCTGCGGGCCCATCCCGCGAGGTAGCGTTCGGAGGGGGAGAGCGAGCCGTGCAGTCCCCGCTCGACCTCTCCGATCCGACGCAGGGCGTTCTCCGCCGCTCCCGTCTCGGCCTCGGCCCGGGCCAGTCGCAACTGCAGGGGAGGGGTGGACTCCCGGTCCCCGAGCTCGAGGTAGATCTCGAGGGCCTGGGAGAAACGGTCGCGCGCCTCTCCCGGGCGGCGGGCCAGGGCGAGGATGTCGCCTTGGCGTTGGGCGGCGAGGGCGATGCCTCTCTTGAGGTCGAAACGGCGAGCCAAGGCCAGCATCTCCTCGGACCGGCCCCAGGCGAGGTCCATCTCTCCGAGGTCGGCCTCGACGTTCGCCACGTTGCCCAGCGTGATCACGATGTTGTTCACCGAGCCGGAGCGACGGTACTGCTCGAGGGCCTCCAGCGTCACGGCCCTCGACTCCTGGACGGCTCCCCGAAGGCTCGCCAGCATCCCCTGGAGCTCCAGCGCGAGGCCCAGGAGCCGGGCGTCGTCAAGCTCCCGCGCCACCGCAAGGGCCCGGGCAAGGTCCTGCTGGGCCTCCGTCTGGCGCTCCTGGAAGGCGAGACACCAGCCGGCGCAGTACGAGGCGCGGCCGAGCTCCCACCGCTCGGAGGTCCCCTCGAGGAGACGTTGCGCCTCCTGCGCCTTCTCGAGCGCCTTGGGGACGTTCCCTTCTCGGATCAGCAAGTTCGTCCAGGTGAGCGCGAGGCGTCCCCGCAGCGCCTGGGAGACCTCGGGGGAGGGACCCTTGGGAACGCTCCCCAGCTCCCGGGACAGACGTTCGAGCTCGGCGCGTCCCTCCTTCGGGGCGCGCACCACGTCCATCCACGCCAGGCGTTCGGCGATCTCCCAGCGGAGCGGGCCGTGGGGGGCCTCCTCGAGAAGACGGGCGAGGAGCCTCCGCACGACCGGATGCACGCCGATGGAGCGGACCATCCGCTGCACGAGGGCGAACCGCTCGGCGACCGAGGAGGTGGCGGGGACCCCTTGGGCCGTGTCCACCTCGACCCACGCGTTGTTCCACCGCTCGAGCGCCTCCGCGTCCTGCAGGGTGAGGGCGAGCTCCATCGCCTGACGGGTCCAGCGGAGCGCTTCCTCGGCGACCCCCGCCTCCTTCCAGAGCCTCGCGAGGAGCGGCGCGTCACCAGGTCGCTGCTTCGTGAGCCACCCGGCGAGCCGGCGTGCGCCCTCGGCCCGCTCGGGAGCGGGCATCTCCTCGACCAACGTCTGCCAGAGGAGGGTGTGCGCGAAGGCGAACCCGCTTCCGCTCCCGCCCAGGCGGACGAGCAATCCCCCCTCCCCCGAGAGGCGGGAGAGGTCGCTCTCGACCTCGGAGGTCGGGCGTGAGAGGGCCCCCGCGACCTCGGAAGGGTCGAAGCGGGATCCGAGCAGGGCGGCGGTCCGCAGCGCCTCCCGCACCGAGGGGGGAAGACCGACGAGCCGCGAGAGCAGGACCCGCGCCAGGGCGGGAGGCACCCGGTCCGTGGCACGGGGACCGGCGGCGACCACCCCCTCCCAGCCAGGAGGGACGATGAGGGTCCAACGACCTCGCTCGCGACGAGCGAACCCCTCCCTCTGCATCTCCCGCAGCATCTCGGAGAGGAGCAGGGGGTTCCCGCCGCTCCGCTCCAGGAGCAGCTTGAACGGGCGGGACTCCGCCGGGGTTGCGACCGGACCGCCGAGGACCGCCTCCGCGAGCCGGAACGCGGCCCGGGA
>JAKATE010000161.1 GCA_021828085.1 Thermoplasmata archaeon
CGTGCATGGCGAGCACGGTCTCTCCGCAGGAGGGGCAGGGGGTGCGTCCCTGCGCCAGGCGGTTCAGGTTCTCCCGGGGAAGTCCGCGCTCCTTCGTGTTGAGCTGCCGCAGGAGCGCGGTCAAGGCCGCGCCCCGGTCCATGTTCGAGAAGGGGACCCGGACGGCCGCGTTGCAGTTCGGGCAGTGCGGCAGGTTCCGGCAGGTGCAGGACACGAGCGCGGCCACCGAGTTCCCTACCAAGAGCCTTACGGAGCCTCCGCGCCGCGGTAACGGCCCTCCCAGAGCCCCCGGGCACCTAGCGCCAACCTCAATTTATGAGGAATCTTATATTCCGTTCCAAACCTCGAGCCGCCGTTGGGTCCCATGTCCTCCTCGAGAGACCGCCCGCTGCCGAGCCTCCTTGCGCCGATCACCATCCTGCTGCCCCTGACGCTCCTCGCCACGGTCCTTCTCCCCGGGGTCGGGGTGGGCGTGGGCCCTCTGGGGACCGCCCCTCAGCCCAGCTCGGGCGGGGCCCCGGTCCAGTCCGCCCATCCCGGCTCCGGGTTCGCGCCCAAGGACGGAGCGTACGTCAATGTGGCCATCGCCCCTCCGTCGTCGGTCCTGGTCGCCGGGACCTCCGAGGTCCTGAGCGCTCAGGTCTCTCCCTCTTCGGACGGCGGGGTCGTCGACGTGACCTCCTGGCTCTGGAGCCTCTCCCCGGGGGCCCCGGGCTACCTCGGGCCGCTCGACCAGTCCTCGGCCACGTTCTACGCCGCGTCGGTGACGACGCCGACGGAGGCCCTCGTGACGGTGGACGTCCGGGGGTTCGTGCTCCCCCTGTGGGAGGGGGAGTTCTTCTCCGTGGAGGCCACCTCCTCGGTCACCGTCGTGGCTCCCCTGACGGCGAGCCCCATCTCCGAGGCCCCCGACCCCGCCTCGCCGGGGGAGCCCGTCACCCTCAGCACGAACGTCGGCGGGGGATCCTCGCCGTACTCGATATCCTTCCAGTTGGGCGACGGTGCGACCGCGAGCCTGACCTCGGACGTTCCGGGGCCCGTGTCGGTCACCCACGACTACGCCGCGGGCAGCTACGCGCCCACGGCTTCCGTCACGGACGGTCAGGGGACGGAGGTCCCGACGTCCTCGGCGGGCTCCCTCGTGGTGACCTCGCACCTCGGGGCGGCCATCCTCGCTCCCGCCGTCGCGGACGAAGGGGCTCCCCTGGTCGTGCGATCCAGCGTCGGCGGCGGGGCCGCGCCCTACTCCTACCTCTGGTCGAACTCCTGGGGAGGTGCATCCTACGCCACCGGCGCGTGGACGTTCGTGCCAGGCCAGGAAGGGTCGCTGAGCCTCCAGCTCACGGTCACGGACGCGGACGGGCAGGTCGCCGTCGCCCCCCCGCTCACGGTCCAGGTGGTGGCCCCTCCCGCCCTCACGCTCTCCAGCCGCGCTTCCGTCGCCGACGTCGGAAGCGCATTCCCCCTGACGGTCCAGGTGACCGGAGGAGCCGGGCCCTTCCAGCTCTCCTGGGACCCGGGCGAGGACGCCGGGACGCTCTTCACGGAGGTCCCCTCGGACGGGACGTACTCGGAGCCCTACACGTTCTCGATGCCGGGCGCGCTCTCGGCCACCGCCCAGGTCCAGGATGCCCTGGGCGTCGACTTCGGCACCAGCGCGTCCGTCGGGCGGATCGTCCCGGCCCCCTCGATCTCCCTGCAGGCTTCCCCGGGGGTGCCGACGGAAGGGCAGCCGTTCTCGCTCACGGCGATGGTGGGCGACGGCGTCCCCCCCTACGACTGGAGCTGGAGCTTCGACGGCCCCGTCGTCTCCTCCTCGCCCATGAGGGGCACCCTCACGGGCGCCGGGAGCGTCGCGTGGAACGGGACCCTCCCGGCGGCCGAGGACCTCGTCGCGGTCCTCCAGGTCGTCGACGCCTCGGGAGGTGTCGCGAACGGGTCCATCGACCTGGAGGTCCTGGCCCCGCTGCAGGTGTCGGTCTCCGCCCAGCCCACCCGGGGCGAGGTGGGCCGCCCGATCTCCGCCCAGGTCACCCTCGTCGGGGGCCAGGGCCCGTACAGCCTTTCGCTCTCCGCCTCCGACGGCGAGACGCTCTCCTGCGCGATAGCCCTCCCCGGGACGCAGACGTTCACGCTCATGCCGCAGGTCCCCGGGAACCTCACCGTCGTCGCCCGGGTCTCGGACGCGCTCGGCCACTCCTACATCGCGGGGACAACGGTCCCGATCGCCCCCGCCTTCCGCGCACTGCTCTCGATGAACGGCACGGAGATCGACGCCGGCGGGCAGGCCACCGTGGTCCTCCTGCTCCAGGGAGGATGGGGCCCCTTCCAAGGGGACGTGGCCCTCTCCGACGGCCGGGTGTTCCCGGTGCAGACCTCCTCCACGAGGGTCGTCCTTTGCCTGCCCTTCCCCGTCCCGGGGAGCTTCACCGTCGGCGCTCAGGCGACCGACGCGCTGGGGAGCTCTTCCGGCAGCTCGGTCGTGGTCACGATCGCCCCGGACCCCTGGGTCGCGCTCACGGTCGGGATGGCGCAGTCCGATGTCGGCGCCCCTCTTGCGTTCCTGGCGACGGCCGGAGGAGGTTCGGGGGCCTTCCCCACGCTCTCCGTCAACTTCGGCGACGGAAACCGCACCGGCGCGTGGGCCTCGACCCACGTCTACGCGAGGGTGGGGAACTACGTCGCCAACGCGAGCCTCACCGACTCCGTCGGCGGCCACGCGTCGTCCTCTCCCGTGGACATCGCCGTGGTCCCGGCCCCCCAGGTGGCGGCGGAGCTTCTGGTGCCAGGGACCGACGCCGGCCTCGCGGCGGGGTTCTCCAGCGAGGTCTCCTTCGGCACGCCCCCGTTCTCGTACCGGTGGGACTTCGGCGACGGGACGGTGAGCGCGTTGGCCGACCCCTCCCACATCTTCCAGCGTCCGGGGCTCTACCAGGTCGCGCTCACGGTGACCGACAGCGTCGGAGCCTCCTCGGTCGCCCCGACCGTCAACGTCACGGTCTCCGCCCCGCCCGCCCTTTCGGTCTCGGCGAACCGTTCCTCGCTCGAGGTCGGGGCCCCCGCCCTCTTCCAGGCGACCGCGCTCGGAGGGGCCACCCCCGAGCAGGTGACCTGGAGCTTCGGCGACGGCTCCGTCGCCACCGGCATGGTCCTGGTCCACACCTACACCGTTCCGGGAACGTACACGGTCGTCGCCTCGCTCTCCGATGCCGCGGGCGGCTCCGCGGCGATGGACCTCGTCGTGAGCGTCGCGCCGTCTCTCGCCTCGGTCGGGGTCGTCTCCGGTCCCGGCGCGGCCGAGGTCGGCGTGCGCACGCTGCTCTCCGAGGTCCCGGTGGGAGGGCTCGCGCCCTACCTCATCTCCTGGGCCCTCCCGGGGGTCCAGGCCTCCGGTCTCGGACTGACGTCCTGGTCCTTCGTGCCCAACGCCTCGGGGCCCCTGGCGGGATCCGTACGCGTCACCGACGCGGACGGGCTGTCGAGCAGCGTCAGCTTCGCCCTGTCCGTCGCTCCCGCGCTCCAGGCCTCTCCCCACCTCCTTCCCTCCACTCCCGAGGCCGGACAGCCGTTCCAGATGATCTCGGGGACCAGCGGCGGTGTCCCTCCGTACACCTTCCTCTGGTCGCTCCCTCCCCCGCTCGCCGACCCGGGGAACCGGACCACGTGGGAGGCCTCCCTCCCCTCTCCCGGGACGTATCCCGTCGGGCTCGTGGTGACGGACGCCGAGGGCCGGTCCGTCTCGAGCTCGATCTCGCTCGACGTGGCGCCTCCGCTCCAGGTCGTCCTCCCCGAGGGGGGGCTCGCCGCCGACGCGGGGGTCCCCTTCGTGCCGCACGCGACCATCATGGGAGGCGTGGGGACCGTGAGCGCCACGATCACCACCCCGTGGGGGACCTTCCCTCTCGCCTCCGGGTCGATCCTCTTCCCGACCCCCGGGGACTTCCCGGTCGAGGTCCTCGCGACCGACCAGGTCGGGGCCGTCGCCGTCGCCCAGACGAACCTCACCGTGAGCCCTCCTCCGGTCGCGGCCCTTTCGCTCGAGACGACGAAGGTCGCCGTGGGGGCGAGCGTGACCTGGTCGGCCGACGCCCTCGGAGGGCGGGCTCCCTACCTGTTCCGCTGGCAGGTCGCCGGTCTCGGCGCCTGGGAGGGAAGCTCCGTGAACCTGACCTTCCCGAACCCGGGGACGTACGGCGTCACCCTGACGGTGCAGGACGCGGCCGGAGGGAGCACGGTGTTGCGGAGCAACGCGACCGCGGTGCTGGACGACCTCTCCCTCGGCGTGAACCTCACCCGGACCGAGGGCCT
>JAKATE010000162.1 GCA_021828085.1 Thermoplasmata archaeon
CGCTTCGCGCGGATCCCGGGAGCGGAGCTCCTCCTCTCCACCGACGACGGCTCCCTAGGCGAGAAGGGGTTCGTCACCGGGCTCGTGGAACGACGGCTCGAGGAGGGGGATTTCGATGCCCTCTGGCCCTGCGGACCGGAGCGGATGATGGAGAAGCTCCGGGAGGCCGCCCGGGCCCGATCCGTTCCTTTCTTCGCTTCCGTGGAACGGCACATGAAGTGCTCCCTCGGGCTTTGCGACGCCTGCGCCTTCGGACCGTACCACGTCTGCCGGGACGGGCCGGTCTTCTCGGGGGAACAGCTCGACCGGATCGAGGATTTCGGGCATTTCAAACGCGACCCGTCGGGGAGCCGGGTCCCCCCCTGAACTTCCGGATCGGGACCGTGAGAGGGGCTCCCGAGCCTCTGGAGCGGGGTCGCGTCGACCAATGCTTTATGGCCTCGCAGGTCCCGAAGGGTGGGGGTCACCGGGATGCGTTACGTGGTGGTGACGGGAGGGGTCATCTCCGGTCTCGGCAAGGGCATCACCACCTCCTCCCTCGCGCGCCTGTTGAAGGCGCGCGGCATCCCCGTAACGGTGGTGAAGATCGACCCGTACCTCAACGTCGACGCGGGGACCATGAACCCCTACCAGCACGGGGAGGTCTTCGTCCTCGACGACGGCACGGAGGTCGATCTCGACCTGGGCAACTATGAACGCTTCCTCGGGGAGAGCCTCCCCGGGACCCACAACCTCACCACGGGGAAGGTCTACCGGAGCGTCATCGAAAAGGAGCGCCGAGGGGACTACCTCGGGAACACCGTCCAGATCATCCCCCACGTCACCGGGGAGGTTAAGCGCATGCTCCGCGAGGCCGCGGAAAGGAGCAAGGCCGAGGTCGTCCTGGTGGAGGTCGGCGGGACCGTGGGTGACATCGAGTCCATGCCCTTCCTGGAGGCGCTCCGGGAGCTCCAGCAGGAGGTCGGTGGGCGGGAGCGGATGGCCTTCGTCCACACCACGCTCGTTCCCGTCGTCGGGGCCGTGGGCGAGGCGAAGACGAAGCCGACCCAGCACTCGGTCCGGGAATTGCGCTCCCTGGGGATCCAGCCGGACATGATCGTGGCGAGGGGACCGGCCGTGCTCACCCCGGACCTCAAGGCGAAGATCTCCCTCTTCTGCGACGTCCCCACCGAGGCCGTCATCGCGGTCCCCGACCTCCCCACCGTCTACCAGGTCCCTCTCCACCTGGAGTCCCAGGGCGTGGGGGAGTACCTCTGCCGCCGGCTCGGATTGGCAGGAGCTCCCCCAGAATGGGGAGCCTGGAACCAGTTCCTCGAGACCTACGCCCACCCCCGCGGCGAGGTCACCCTGGGCGTGGTCGGGAAGTACGTCCAGCTCAAGGACGCCTATCTGTCCCACATCGAGGCGTTCCACCACTGCCAGGGAACCCTGGGCGTGGGCTTCCGCTTGCGGTGGTTCGACTCCGAGGACCTCGTACGGGACCTGTCGGAGCGGCGTGCGCTGGAGGCGACGGACGGCATCCTCGTCCCCGGTGGTTACGGTACCCGCGGGGCCGAGGGGAAGATCGCCGCCGCTGAGATGGCCCGGACCCGGGGCATCCCGTTCCTGGGGATCTGCCTGGGCTTCCAGATGGCCACCGTCGAGGCGGTCCGCCACCTGCTCGGGTTCGAGGACGCCAACAGCAGCGAGTTCGACCCCCACACCCCCCACCCGGCCGTCACCCTGCTCGACACGCAGGACTCCTCCCAGGGGCTGGGGGGGACGCAGCGGCTCGGCTCGCAGCCCGTGGACCTGGTCGAAGGCTCTCTCCTTGCCCGCCTCTACGGGCGCAGCCAGGTCTTCGAGCGGCACCGCCACCGCTACGAGGTCAACCCCGAGTTCGTCGGTCCCCTCGCCCAGCGCGGGTTCGTGGTGAGCGCCCGGAGCCCGGACGGCCGGGTGGAGGGTTTCGAGATGACCGGTCACCCGTTCTACCTCGGCGTCCAGTACCACCCCGAGTTCCTTTCGCGCCCGCAGGGGCCGCACCAGCTCTTCCAGGGGTTGGTGCGCGCCGCCGTCGCCCGCCGCCAGGGCATCCCCCTGGCCAAGGAGGAGTCCTCTCGTGTCGCCGCCTCGTCGGCTGTCGCAGGAGCTTAAGGGACTGGTCGGTCAGGAGGTCCGCGTCGCGGGCCACCTGCAGGACCACCGGGTCCTCGGCGGCGTCGCCTTCTCCCTTGTGCGGGACCGGGCGGGACTCTTCCAGGTCACGCTCAAGAAGGGGGAGACCGACCCGTCGCTCTTCGACCTGTTGGGCTCGCTCTCCCGCGAGAGCGTGGTGGAGGTGGTGGGCACCGTCGCCGCCAATCCCCGCGCCCGGGTGGGGGCCGAGGTCCTCCCCCGGGAGGTGCGCGTTCTGAGCGCGGCCGGCTCGCCGCTCCCCCTGGGGGTCTCCGACCGCGTCGGGGTGGAGCTCGACACCCGGCTCAACCACCGGGTCCTGGACCTCCGCAAGCCCGAACACCGCGCCATCTTCGAGCTCCGGGGCGCCCTCCTCTCCTCCCTGCGCGACAACTTCCGGGCCCTGGGATTCACCGAGGTGGAGACCCCGAAGGTCCTCCGGCAGGGCGCGGAGGGGGGGGCCACGCTCTTCCGCGTCGACTACTTCGGCACCCCCGCCTTCCTCGCCCAGAGCCCCCAACTCTACAAGCAGATGCTCGTAGGGACCGACCTTGAGCGGGTCTTCGAGATCGCCCCGGCCTTCCGGGCGGAGCCCTCGGACACCACCCGGCATCTCACGGAGTTCACGAGCATCGACGCCGAGATGGCCTACGCCGAGGAGCCCGAGGACCTCTACCAGGTCGTGGAGGCGCTCGTCCAGGGAGTGCTCACGGAGACCCGGTCGGCGCTCGAGCGCCATCCGCTGTCGAACCCCCTGACCCTCCCGGAGGTGCGGACCCCCTTCCCGCGGGTGAGCTTCGAGGAGGGAGCGCGCCTGCTCGGCCGGGACCCCTCCGGCGCGGGGTTCGAGGAGGAGTTCTCCCCCGAGGAGGAGCGGCGGCTGGGGGAGATCGTCGAGGAGCGCCACCGGAGCGCCTTCTACTTCCTCACCGAGTTCCCCACCTCCGCCAAGCGCGGCACCTTCTACGCGCGCCGGCAGGACGCGCGGCCCGAGCGCACCTACTACTTCGACCTGGAGTTCCTCGGCCTGGAGATGATGTCCGGCGGGCTCCGGGAACACCGGCTCGACCGTCTGGAGCGGCAGATCCGGGAAGCCGGGATCGACCCGGGCGCCTTCTCCTCCTATCTGGAGGCCTTCCGTTACGGGATGCCCCCCCACGGCGGTTTCGCCATGGGGCTGGACCGGCTGGTCATGCGCCTCGCGGGGCTCGCCAACATCCGGGAGGCGAGGCTCTTCCCCCGCGACCGCTACCGGTTGGAGCCCTAGGAGATCGAGAGGATGGCGCTCTCCCCCGTGCTGAACCTTTCCCGGAGCGAGCTCGCCCCCCGGTGGAAGGCCTTCTTCGAGAACCCGGCGCAGCGCGCCCCCCTGCGCCGAGTGGCCGACGCCTACCCGCAGGAGCGCTCGGTCCTCGTGGAATTCTCCGAGCTGGAGAAGAGGGACACCCTCCTCGCCGACGAGCTCCTCCGCCGCCCCGAGACGACCCTGGCGGCCGCCGAGGTCGCCCTCCAGGAGCTCCTCCCCTCCGCCCTGGAGCTCCCCGGACCGGTCCACGTCCGCGTGACCCACCTCTCCCCGCACGACCGGGTCCCCATCCACCAGCTGCGCGAGAAGCACCTCAACCGCTTCCTGGCCGTCGACGGCATCGTCCGGCGCGTGAGCCAGGTCCTCCCGCAGATCACCCAGGCGGTCTACGAGTGCTCGGCCTGCAAAGCGCACATCCGAGTGCCACAGGAGACGACCAACCCGGTCATCCAGTCCCCCACCGAGTGCGACCAGTCCCAGGAGGGCTGTGGGAAGCCGCTCGGCCGGGTCCGCTTCCGGCTCCTCGAGGAGGAGAGCCAGACCGTGGACTACCAGCGGCTCGAGCTCCAGGAGAACCCCGAGATGCTCCGGGGCGGGGCCCACCCGGAGGGGCTCACGGTGGTGCTCCTCTCCGACCTCGTCGGTCAGATCGTCCCCGGCACCCGGCTGGTGGTGAACGGGGTCCTCAAGGGGGTCCCCCGGCCCGCGGGCGGGCGCGGAAGCCCGGCCACCCTCACGGTCATCGACACCGTCCTCGTCGCCAGCAGCCTGGAGCGCCAGGACCGCGAGTACCTCGAGATCGAGATCTCCGACGAGGAGAGGCAGGCCATCGAGGCAGATCGGA
>JAKATE010000163.1 GCA_021828085.1 Thermoplasmata archaeon
GCGGGGAGGCGACATCAGATCTCCCGGAGCGCGAAGTAGCGCTCCACCGACGCATAGGGAAGGACCGGCCCATCCCGGCAGAGGAGGAAGGGGCCGAACTGGCAGTGGCCGCACTGCCCGAACCCGCACTTCATGTTGCGCTCCATGGAGACGTAGACGCTGGACCTCGACATCCCCCGGTCCACGAGGGCCTGCGCGGAGCCCCGCATCATGATCTCCGGACCGCAGAGGAAGGCCACCGAGGAGCCTGGGTCGAACCGCATGTCCGGGATCCTTTGGCTCACGATCCCCACATCTCCGTACCAGTCGACTCCGGCCCGGTCGACGGTCACCTGGAAGCGCAGGTCCTTCCGGGTCCTCCAGGCCTGGATCTCGTCGTAGTACACCAGGTCCTTCGGGGTCCGTGCGCCGTAGGCGATCTCGACCCGGCGGAAACGGTCGCGGTGGGCGAGCACCTCGTAGAGGACGGGCCGCAGCGGGGGGAGCCCCAGCCCCCCCACGACGAGCAGGAGGTCCTTCCCCTCAGCCTCGCGAAGGGGCCATCCCCGGCCGTAGGGCCCGCGCACGCCCACCACGTCTCCCACACGCGCCTTGGTCAGCGCGTCCGTGACGCGACCGGTCGAGCGGATGGTGTGGACCCTGCGCCGCGGATCGCTCGTAGCGCCGGAGATGGAGATGGCCGCCTCCCCGATGTCGGGGGCGTAGAGCATGTGGAACTGACCCGGCACGAAGCCCGGGGGAGGGGCGGGCTCGACCGGCTCGAGCGCGAGCGTCGCAGTGTCCGCGGTCTCCTGGGCCCGTTCCACGACCCGGTACGGGGTCGGCGCCCAAGGCGAGGCGCCACTTTCGTGGGAGGCTGGGGGAGCGGCGGTCTCAGACCCCATGGATGTCCATCACCTGGATCCTGGCGATCTGCAGCCGGCGGGAGATGACCGGGACGAGCCGGAGCATGAACTGGTACGCGTCCTTCGGGCGGTCCTCCAGCACCGCGCGCAAGGTCGCTCCATCGATGGCGAGGACGCGGGTCGGTTTCAGCGCGCGACCGTCCGAGAGCCAGATGTGAGGCGGGATCAGCCACGACCAGCCGACGATCTCCCCGGGTCCCACCGTCAGGAGGGAGAGGCGCGGTCGGTCTGGCGACACCAGCTCGAGACCGATCTTTCCCTGCTGGACGAGGAGCATCTCCTTCGCGGCTTCCCCCTCGCGGATCACAGGGTCGCCCGTAGGGAAGCTGCGCTCCTGGGTGGCCCCTTCGATCGCTTTGAGGAACCCCGGGTCCATGCCGCGCAGGAAGGGATGCTCCCGGAGCTCCCCGAGCAGGTCGGGTCGCGGGGACCTCATGCCGGGACCCCCCCGGCTTTGGCGCCGGTCGAAGCGGCCTTCGTTCGGAGGGCCGCGAACTCCTCCGTGAGGTCGATGCCCACGGGACACCAGGTGATGCAACGTCCGCAACCGACGCAACCGGAGCTCCCGAACTGGTCCCACCACGTGGCGAGCTTGTGGCTCATCCACTGACGGTACCGCGAAGGGATGGAGGACCGGACCGAGCTCGCGTGGAGTTGCGTGAAGCCCAGTCCGAAGCAGGAGTCCCACCGGCGATACCGCTGGGTCTCCTCCCCCGAAAGGGACGGCACCTCCTCCGTGGTGGAGCAGAAGCAGGTTGGGCAGACCATGGTGCAGTTGGAGCAGGCCAGGCAACGCCGGCCCACCTCCTCCCACCTTGGATGCTCGAGGTTCGCCAGGATCACGCCTCGGGCCTCCTCCACGGGCAGGGCCCGGTGGATCCCCTCCCTGACCCGCTGCCGCTGGGCTTCCAGGTCCGCGAGATCCTCCTCGGCTGCCGCGCGAAGGGGGAGCGGCTGGAGGAGCTCCCTGCCCCGGTCCGTTCCGGCCTCGATGAGGAACCGGTGGCCCCAGGGGGAGAACAGCTCTCGCAGGACGATGTCGAACCCTTGCGTCACCTCCGGTCCGGTGCGCATGGACGGGCAGAAGCAGGTGGGAGCGGAGCTGGAGCACTCCACGGCGACGATCAGGAGTGACGCTCGGCGGTCCCGAAAGGTCGGGTCGGACACTCCCCCTTCGAAGACCCGTTCGCTGACGCGCAGGGCCGCCACTTCGCAGGCCCGGCCCCCGAGAAACGGGGGCGGGCCGCCGTCGGTGGGGGCCCCCGCCTCGACCCGGAAGGTCCCCCCATCCTTCCGCGCGGTCCACAACAGATGGTGCGGGGGGAACAGGTACGGCTTCCAGCCCTGAGGTCCCAGATGGAAATCGAAGACGCGGAGGTCCTCCGAACGCTCGAGCCGATAGGTGCCGGCCTCTTGTCGGTCCCGCCAGCCGATCGGGAGCTCGCCCTCCTCCTTGACCTCCCCGTAGAGGATCGCTCCGTCACGGACACGGGGCCCGATCACACGGTAGCCGGAAGAGCGGAGCGACGCGAGAAGGAGTCCGAGGTCCTTCCGGTCCAGGACCCAGGGGGGCCCTGCGCTCGGTAGCGGCACCGACCGTCCTAAAGCGCACCCAAGATAAGTGCCAAACCCTCGTCCTCCGGAGCCTAGCACGCGCGCAACGGGGTGGGAGCCTCGGGCTCCTACGTCCCTCGTCGGCCGTCGCCGGTCGGAGACGGGAGACCCCCGGCCCCGGCGCCGTGTCCGCCCTTGGCCGCGATCGTGTCGTTGATCCGCAGGATCATCACGGCGGCTTCCGTCGCGCTCTGGATCGCCTGGCGCCCGACCCGGGGGGGCTCGATGGCGACCGCCGACATGTCGGCGACCTTCGCCCCGAGCACGTCCACGCCCGTGGTCTTCTCGCCCAGCTTGTGCCGTCGGCGGAGCTCGATGAGGGTCCCGACCTTGTCCATCCCGGCGTTCTCGGCCAAGGTCATCGGGATCGTCTCCAGCACATCGGCGAAGACCTTGACGGCCATCTGCTCGCGCCCGCTGACCGTGCTGGCGAACTCCCGGACGTCGGCCGCCATCTCCACCGCGGCGGCGCCCGCGCCCGTGACGACGGCTCCGTCCTCGAGCGCCAGGCCCACGGTCGAGATCGCGTCGACCAGAGAGCGCTCCGCCTCGTCGACCACGTGCTCGGTCCCTCCCCGCAGGAGGAGGCTCACCGCCTTCGCGTTCTTGCATCCCAGGATGAAGGTCAGGCGGTGCTCTCCGATCTTCCGCTCCTCCACGCGCTCGGCGTGGCCGAGGGAGCCCGGATCGAGCTCCGACCACTGGGAGAGGAGGTCCGCTCCGGTGGCCCGGGAGAGCAGCTCCATCTCCGAGCGCTTCACGTGGCCCACCGCGAGCACCTTCGCCCGGGCGAGGTGGGACTGGGCGACGTCGTCGATCCCCTTCTCGCAGACCACCACGTTCGCTCCGGACGTGACCACGGACGCGACCATCGACTGGACCATCCGGTCCTCCTCGGCGAGGAACGCCTCGATCTCGGCGGGGGCGGAGATGTGGACCTCGCGCGAGATCTCTCCCTTCCGGACCTCGAGCGCCGACTCGAGGAGCGCGATCCGGGCCCCCTCGACGTGCCGGGGCATCGCCGCGTTCACGATCTCCTTGTCCAGGATGAGCCCTTCCACGAACTCCGTGTCCGTGAGGTCCCCTCCTTGCTTCTTCACGAGCTGGATGTTCTTGCGGTCGCAGCGCAACCCTTCACCCGAAGGCTCCGCGACCTCCCGCACCGCCCGGACGGTGAGGTCGGCCAGGAACGCGCGGTCCATGGCGACCCCCTTCGAGATCATCGAGGTCATGGCGACGAGACGGAGGGCCGGGGTGTCCTCCCGGGAGACCTTGCGCTGGAGACCTTCTAGCACGGTCGCTGCGCGCTCGGCGGCGACCCGGAACCCCTGGCAGATGATGGTCGCGTGGATGCCTTCGTCGAGGAGCTCCTCGGCCGCCTTCAACAATCCCCCAGCAAGGATGACCGAGGACTTCGTCCCGTCCCCGCAAGACTCGTCCTGGGCCTTCGCCACCTCGACCAGCATCTTCGCGGCGGGATGCTCGACCTCCATCGATCGCAGGATCGTGGCCCCGTCGTTGGTGATGATCACGTCTCCCGAGGGTTGGACGAGCATCTTGTCCATGCCCCGGGGGCCCAGGGTGGTGCGAAGCATGTCGGCCACCGTCTTGGCCGCGTCGATGTTCGCATGTTGCGCGTCCTTCCCGGTCTCTCGCGTCGTCCCTTCCCGCAGGAGGATCACCGGAGTGCCAGCGAGCATGGTCTTGCCTCGGTCCTCTGTGGTGAGAACGGCACGATAAGCGAGCGGTCAAGCCGTGTTCACCCCTGGGCCCGCGCACGCTCC
>JAKATE010000015.1 GCA_021828085.1 Thermoplasmata archaeon
AGCGGTCCCCCGATCACCCGGGGAGGCCCGTTACGGAGGCCCTCCCTTCCACACCCCCGAACTGCTCGGGGACCGTCGGTTCCTCGGGACCCTACTAATAGACGGGGAAGTTCCCTCCTCCTATGTCCGCTCCTTCGGCGCCGGAGAGTCCCCAGGAGACCTACGCTCCTCCCCGTGACCTGATCGTCGTGACCACCCCGTACGTCCCGGGTCATCAGATCACGAAGGTCATCGGGGCCACTTTCGGCCTGATCGTGAGGTCCCGGGGCCTCGGTCAGAACATCGGGGCCTACTTCCGGAGCTGGGCCGGTGGAGAGATCAAGCTGTACACCCAGCTCCTGGAGCAGGTGCGGCACCAGGCCATCCAACGCCTCTGCGATCATGCCCGAAGCCTGGGAGCGAACGCGGTGGTGTCAGTGGGGTTCGACACCTCCGAGATGATGGGCACCATGACCGAGGTCTTCGCGTACGGGACGGCGGTGGTGATCGAACCGGACCGTGTCACGGCTCAGCCGGTCTCCCTGCATTGAGCCCGAGCCTCGTCCGACCTGCCGGAGACTCCGAGCCTTGGCCCCCGATCCGCGCCTCTACTCGATCCGTATCCCCGGAGCCAAACATCTTTAGGGCGGGGCCGTCGCCCTCCTGGTGTTCCCCCCCGCCCGGGGCCGATCATGCAGACGTTCCTCCCCTTCCCTAGCCTCTCCGGGTCCGCCCGGGTCCTGGATTCCCGGCGCCTTGGGAAGCAGCGCCTGGAGGCCCTGACGATCCTCCGCGTCCTCGGCGGAGAGATCCGCGGGTGGCGCTCCCATCCCGCCGTCCTGATGTGGGCCCGGCACCGTCGGGCCCTCGCGCGTTACGGGGTCGAGATCTGTCGCGAGTGGAAGAGACGCGGCTTCCAGGACCAGCTGGAGGCGGAGTTCCGAAGGCGTGTGCACCGGATACCTCTGGAGAGGTCTCTCCGCCTACCGCCCTGGTTCGGGAGCCCTGCGCTGCACGCCAGCCATCGATCGAACCTCCTTCGGAAGGATCCGCTCTGGTACGGTCGGTACGGCTGGACGGAAGGAACGGGATTGCCCTACGTCTGGCCGGTCCGGTCGGAGCGCTTGCCGGAAGGGCGAAAGTCGCCCATCGGTTCGAGGCCGCTCCTCCGAGGTCGGGAGGCCCACCAGACCAGCTCCTCCCCCGTTTCCCTCGAGCGACGGAAGGGACGCCAGCAGGGCCAACGCCGGTCGCGCCGCGGGGACGCCCGGCTCCCGGAGGTCCCCTCGAGGCCCCGACGCTCCCTACGGGGATCCTCACCCCTCCCCGGCCCCGGAAACGCCGGGCCCGTCGAAGAACCGGATGATCGCTCGGTCCGTAGCCCCCCCCGGCGCGCGCTTCCGGCGCGTCCCGGCCGGGCACTCCGCCCCCCGGCCGGGCCCGTTCGGCCCCGTTCCCGACCATGAGCGCCCCCCCGAACCGCGCCCCCGTCCTCATCGCCGGAGGGACCGGTTTCGTGGGAAGGCCGTTGCTCGAGGCGTGGCGAGCCCGTGAGTTCCCTCTGCGCATACTCTCCCGAAGGCGTGAGCCGTCCCTTCCCCCCGGGGTGGAGAGTTGGACCGCCGACCTGAGGAGCGACCTCCCGCCGGCGGAGGCTTTCGAGGGGGTTCGGCTCGCCTACTATCTGGTCCACTCGCTCGGACGTGGGACGGAGGACGGATTCGCGGCGGCGGACCGAAGGGCTGCAGACAACTTCGCGGCGGCGGCCTCGCGCGCCGGGCTCGAGCGGATCATCTACTTGGGCGGATTAGGGGAGGGGGAGGGTTCCCGGTCGGCCCATCTTCGCAGCCGGTCAGAGGTGGCGGACCGCCTGAAACGCTCGGGAGCCGCGGTCACGGTCCTGCGGAGCGGCGTGGTCCTCGGGAACGGCGGGTCCTCCTTCGAGATGCTCGTGCAGCTCGTTGAGCGGCTCCCGGTGATGGTCTGCCCCCGCTGGGTGTCCCTGAACACCCAGCCCATCGCCCGCACCGACCTGGTCCAGTACCTTCTCCGGGCCGGGGAAGAGACCTCGGTGGCCGGGCTGACCCTGGACGTGGGAGGACCGGAGGTGGTCCCATACTGGCGGTTGATGCAGATGGTGGGGGATCTCCTCGGCCGTCGGCCCTGGATCGTGCTGGTCCCCTGGCTCACCCCTTCGCTCTCCTCGCACTGGGTGGGCCTCATCACGCGCGTGCCCAGCTCCCTCGCCCGCCCGTTGGTGGACGGACTGTACGAGGAGGCAGTCTGTCGCGACCGGCGCGCGGAGCGTCTCCTTCCTTTCTCCCGCGAGCCCTTGGAGCTCACGCTCCAGCGGGAGATCCGTCAACGGTATCCCCCGGCGCATCGCCTCGGCCGCGTCTCGCCCGGGAGGCAGCGTCTCCTGGTGTTGCCGGGGATCCCCTTCCCCTCCTCCTCCGCACCCTCACCGGGCCACGCGTAACCCGACGTCCCGCGGCAGTCCTTCCGAGCACGTTACGGCGGTCACGTCGAGGCAGAGAGAAGCCCGGACCGGGGCGAACGTAGGGAGGCGACCTCCGACCGTGGCGGGCAGGCGCGGAACGCTTCCCGGCGCCCCCCGGACACTTCCGGGGAGAGGGAGCCGCGAGAGATCGTGCCGAGCGAGCACGGCATGCCTTCCCCTCTCCGGGGCGAGGACCCCGGTCTCTCCTGTCCCGGAAAGCGCCCCCCCGACCCGATGGTCGAACCCACGAGGGGCCGGCAAGTCCCCTACTACTCTTTCGACGGCGAGAGGTTTCAAACCCCCCTCGCTCCGTCGGAACCGTGCCGCCGGATCCTCCCCGTCGCTCGGTCCTCACGGAAGAGGGGGTCACGGGGGACTACTTCCAGAAGCCCCCCGCCCTCATCCAGTTCCTGGACCAGACCGAGGAGGCCATCCGGTCCCGGCTGTCGCGGCTCAAGCTCTTCGACAGGGTCTTCCTGCTCCAGCGCGACTGGATGACCCGGATCACCATGCTCATGGTGATCTTCTCCCTGCTCTGGGGGGCCGTTGGCGGCTTCGACATCTTCGGCTTCCAGTCCCAGGTCGTTGGCTGGACGCAGCTCAGCACCATCCACCTCTCCAACGAGGAGATCTACTCGGCGGTCACCCTGCACGGGATCCGGATGCTCTTCGGGTTCACCCAGCAGCTCGAGATGGCGATCTTCGGGCTGCTTCTCGTCAACGCGCTGAGCCTGACGCCGCGCCACAAGTGGCGGCTCTACACCTCCGTGGGTCTCATCAACCTCTCCATCCTGCTCTTCCAGGGACCGGTCTACCTCTTCCCCTTCAACGACAACTACTTCCCGGCCATCGGCTGGTACTTCCTCAACCCGCTCGGCGTGAACGGCGTCAGCCTCTACGTGGTGAGCCCGCTGTGGTACCTGGGCTGGTTCGCCCTCTGCGCCTCGGTCTTCCTCTGGTGCTGGTGGATGGTGAGCCACCTGAGGACCTGGTGGCAGACCCGGGCCACTCGCGTGGCGGGGGAGCGGCTACCGGTCTTCCTGCTCTTCCTGATCATCACCATCGTCCTCATCGTCGTGAGCTACCTTCCCCTCGTCGTCTCCACGGTCTGGGACGTGGGGAGCGCCTACCTGGGCTGGCCCGTCGACGCGCTCGCCAACCAGGTCATCTTCTGGCTCTTCGGGCACGGGATCGTCTACGTCCTCTTCTTGCTCCCCGTCACCGGGCTCTACCTGCTCATCCCCATCCTCGCCCGACGCCCGGTCTACTCGTACCGCTGGGCGGTCGTGGCCGCGATCCTCTTCGTCGTCCTCACCCCGACCCTGGGCATCCACCACCTCTACCTCACGCCGCTTCCGAGCTGGGCCGTCTGGCTCACCATGGTCCTCAGCTTCGCCATCATCGTGCCCAGCGCGATCACGTTCTTCTCGCTCTGGATGACGCTCAAGGGCGTCCCCGCCTCCCAGTGGGAATGGAACGCCGTCTCCTTGTTCACCCTGCTGAGCTTCGGCGGCTCCATCGCCGGGGGTCTTTCGGGACCGGTGCTCGCCACCGTCCCTTGGAACGCGGACCTGCACAACTCGCTGTTCGTCCTGAGCCACTTCCACGCCATCACCATCCTGTCCATCGTCACCGGCGCCTACGCCCTCCTCTACGCCTTCTTCCCCATCCTGACCGGCCGATCGTGGTTCTCCGCCTCCCTCGCCCGGCTCCACTTCCTTTTCACCGCGGTCGGCGGGGTGGGCGTCGTCCTCGCCATGGATCAGCTGGGGAGCCTGGGGCTGCTGCGGCGGTCGTTCATCATCCCCGAGCTCCCCGCGGTGACGTACGGGAACCTGTTCCTCTACGCCGCCATGATCGTCATCCTAGTGGGGCAGCTGTTCTTCCTCCTGAACGGCTTCCTCACCGTCTTCCGGGGTACGCTCTTCTCCGCCCCCGGGCTCAGCTTCGACGAGGCCGTGCGCAAGGCGGCCCAATCCACCGCCTTCCGTCGGGCTCGAAAGCCCTTCCACGACCTCCCCTTCGTCCGGAAGGTCCCGCACGCCCGGCGGGACCGGACCGAGAAAATCTGGGTGGGGGTGCTCTCCTCCCTGTTGGTCATCGTGCTCCTGGTCTACACCCCCTCCGCCTTCTCCACCTCCAACGCCATCGGGACGCCGGGCCACTACCCTACGGGGACCGAGTTCATCTCCGCCGACGGACGCCAGTACTACTGGGCGGTCCAGGAGACCGGCGCGGTCAACGGCACTTACGACAACGTCTTCGTCGCGTACGCCGGGCAGTGGGTGAACATCAACGCCACCGCCCAGGGGGCCACGCAGGAGCTCTATCTGCCCTTCCGCAGCCAGCCGGTAGTGGCCGCCCAGGTCGTTCCCGGCGCGACGAGCTACGCGCTCTTCCAGGCTCCCACCACCCCCGGGGTCTATGGGATGCCGGACGGGGAGTACGACGGGCCGTGGTTCGGACAGGACGTCTCAGCGCTCATCGTCCTTCCGGATCCGGGGAACGTCCCCTCCCTCGCCGCCTTCCAGGCGAACGGCGGGGCCGGGGACCTGTACGATCCGCCGGTCCTTTCCGCCGCGCGCGCGAGCCTGGTCGGGAACGGGGAGGGCGTGTTCAACTTCTCCGTCCCCGGGCCCACGCTCACCGCCTCCACCGGCCCGGTGGAGATCCGCTGGACGATCCCTCTCGCGTCCATCGGGATCTCCAACTATCTGGTGAACGTGACCAGCACGAACCCCTCCCAGCAGCAACAGTACGTCATTGACCACAACTACACGCTCCCGTTCCGCTTTGGGCTCTGGGAGGTGAACGCCTCGCGGGGGCCGCTGCTCGTGACCGACGGACCGCTGGAGATCAACGCTCCGGAGACGACGCGGGCCTCCCTCGGCCCGGGGGTCTATCTTTACGGGGTCACCCAGCCGATCTCCTATTCCTACAATCCGTCGGGGGAGTCGGGGGGGAGCACGGGGACGCAGAGAGGCTACGTCATGGGGCTCTGGGGCGTGCTGTGGGTGAGCGGATGAGCGGGGAGGAACCCCGGGGGAGCGGGCCCGTCGGCAACCCGTGGTCGACCCCTTTCGCGATCTTCGGCTACGCCCTGCTCGTCGCCTGCTCCTTCGCCCTCTACGAGATGGCCTACTACGCCGGGGAACCGGCGCTCGCCTCGGCGACCATCGGGACCGTGGGCGGGATCGTGGTCGCGGTCATCGCCTTCTTCGTCATCGGCCTGACCGGTCCCCCCAACGAGTGAGCCTCCCACCGGTCCCCAGGGCCGTTCACAGGAGCCGGACGGAGCGGCCCCCGGTCCGGCCCATCCCCGGTCAGCCTCATCTTCACCGGCCCCTCCGCCGAACGTGCCGGAGTTCGACCGTGTCGCCCCCCACTACGACGAGACGCGGCTTCCCCCGAGCGAAGGAGAGCTTCGGGCGGTCATCGAGGGGCTCGGGGGAGCCCGAGACGTTCTCGACGCCGGGGTGGGCACCGGTCGGTTCGCCCGTCCCCTCCTAGAGGCCGGTTTCCAGGTCTGCGGGGTCGATCTCTCGCGCGGGATGCTCGCCCGGGCCCGGGCCAAGGGGCTCCCCCGGCTCGTGCGGGGGACGCTCCTCCGGCTCCCTTTCCGGGACCGCGCGTTCGACGCGGCGCTGGTGGTGCACGTGCTCCAGCTCGTTCCCGATCCGTTCCCGGTGCTCCGGGAGCTCTCTCGGGTCTCCCGGGGTCTCGTGCTCGCCTACCTTCCCGGACCCCACGGAGGGGGACGGCTCGGCCCGGTTCGCCGCCGCTACCGGGAGATCGCCGGCGAGCTTGGAACCCCCATCGCTCCCCGCGCGCGCTACTGGGAGAACGGGGACCGGATCGCGCGCCACTGCCCTCCCACCCAGCTCACCACGCTCGAGCTCCCCTCCTCCGCCCGAAGGAGACCCGGGGAGGAATGGCAGTGGCGCACTTTCGGTGGGCTCATTGATGTCCCCGAGGAGGTGCACGAGCAAATCGTGGAGCGGCTCCGCGCCGAGGGCCTCCTCGAGGAGCCCCGGGAGCGACCTCGACCACGCGAGGTCCGGCTGGCGGTCTGGGAAGGGGAGGCCCTCGAGGCGAGACTGCGGGAAAGCCCGGTCTGATCCCCCCGGGACCGGAGACAGGTCCGCCCGCCCCCGCTCTCCCCAGGTTCCACGAGGGGGTCGCAGGTCGGGGCAACATTATGCTCGCCCGGACCCTGTCCCTCCTCTCATGGGACGACGTTGGAGCGCCGAACGCCGACGGGATCCCTACCACCGGGCGGCGATGCGCCAGGGGCTTCGCTCGCGGGCCGCTTTCAAGCTCCTCGAGCTCATCGAACGCCACCAGCTCATTCGGACGGGGGACCGGGTCTTGGACCTGGGCGCCTCCCCGGGCGGCTGGAGCGTCATCGCGCTCCAGGCCACCGGACCCCAGGGGATCGTGGTGGCCGTGGATGTCCGGGCCTTCGAGGAGACCGACGGGGTGCGCTTCGTGCATGGACGAGTCGGGGATCCCCGCCTGCTCGTGCGACTGGGGAAGGAGCCCTTCGATGTGGTCCTCTCCGACATGTCCCCCTCCCTGAGCGGAGCCTACTCGACGGACCACGCCCGCAGCGTCGAACTGGTCCGGGAGGGGTTTGCGCTGGCCCGTCGGGTGCTGCGCCCGGGGGGAACCTTCGTGGCCAAGGTCTTCCAGGGGGACCTCATCCCCTCGCTCCGGGAGGAGCTCTCCCCGGCCTTCGGTCGGCTCTTCGCCACCAAGCCGAGGGCCTCCCGGGAAGCCTCCTCCGAGCAGTACCTCATCGGGGTCGGTTTCCGGGGAGGGTTGCTCGGACCCGGCCCACCGCGGTCTCTGCCGAACACGACCCCGCCGGGGGAAGCAGGGCGCCCGGACCCTCCCCCCCGCATCGACGTAGCCTCGGCCCGACGGCCTTGACCGCTCCGAGCTCCGCCGAGCGGTCCGGCCCTGAGTGGCTCGATGGCCTTGGTCGCCTCCCACCCAGGGTCCGCAACGCCCTCGAGAAGGTGCCGCGGGAGCGCTTCGTCCCCGCCCGGTACCGCTCCCGGGCCTACGAGGACGCTCCGATCCCGCTCGGCCCTTCCTCCACGATCTCCGCCCCCCATATGGTCGCGCTGCAGCTCGTCTGGGCCGAGCTCCGGCCCGGGGATCGCGTCCTCGAGCTCGGTTCCGGCTCGGGCTATCTGCTGGCGCTCCTCAGCGAGCTCGTCGGACCGACCGGAAGGGTGGTCGGGGTGGAGCGCGACACCACTCTGGTCCGGCTCTCCCGGGAGGTTCTCGAGGCGCTCTCGCTCCCGACCCTTCCCCGGGTCCTCGAGGGCGACGGGGAAGAGGCCGCCCAAGGAGAGGGACCGTTCGACCGGCTGCTCGTCTCCTTCGCCCAGACCTCCCCGGTTCCCGCCGGCTGGCTCGAGCTCCTCGCCCCGGAGGGCCTCGCCGTGGCCCCGCTCACCGAGGGAGAGGAGACCCTCCTCGTCCGCCTGCGTCGCGGTCCCCGGGGGTGGCAGGAGGTGCGTCGGGGGCCCCCGTGCGCCTTCGTGCCGCGGCAGCGACCCCTCCCGTGAGGTATATAGACAGTTGCGCCATCCCCCGCGCCCACACCCGGGCTCTCCGGGGGTAGTACCTAATGATTCGTTTTGGTCCGGCCGGCATCCCCTTGTCTTGCAAGGGGAGGACTCTCCGGGACGGGATCCAGGACATCCACAACTCCGGGCTGAGCGCCATGGAGCTCCAGTTCATCAAGGTCAATCCTCTCGTTCGCGAGCCGCTCGAGGAGGAGCTCGGACGCCGACCTGTGGAGATCCCGGGGAGCCTCATGGTCGAGGCCGGGCTCCCGGCGAAGGGGCAGGTGCTGAGCGACCCGAAGCTTTTGCACGAGCCGCTCTCGCGCCGTTCGCGCCTGACGCTCCTCACCTGGTTCCTGGCGAAGGACCACTTCGAGCTCGCCCAGGGACGCCTGCTCGCCCAGTCCCTGGACGTCCGCCTCACGCTCCACGCCCCCTACTACGTGGACCTGGTCTCCTCCCCGGCCGCCCGGGAGCGCACCCTCCACCAGTTCCAGTGGGCCTCCACGCTCGCGGCCGGGCTGGGGAGCCGGGCCATGGTCGGGCACCTCGGTTTCTACGGTCCCGGGACCCGGGAGGAGGCCTATGAGAGGCTTGCTGGGGAGGTGCGCCTGCTCCGCCAGTGGATGGAGGGGCTCGGGAAGGAGGAGCTCCTCTTCCTCGTCGAGCCCAGCGGCCACCCGGAGATCTTCGGGACCCGGGAGGAGGTGCTCCGGCTCTCGCGGGAGGTCCGCGGGGTGCGGCCGGTCCTCCATCTTGCCCATCTCGCCGCACGGGAGCGCAAGAGGTTCGAGGACCGGGCCGAGCTCGAAACGCTCTTCGAGGAGTTCGTCCAGGCGAGCCGGGGCGACCTCTATCTGAATTTCTCCGGGGTGGAGTTCCACAACCCGGGAGAGTTCCGGTTCACCCCGATCAAGCGCGGGATGGTCCACTTCGACACCGTGGCCGAGCTCCTGGCGGACCGGGACTACGACGCGACGGTGATCAGCTCCTCGCCCTTGCTCGAGCACGACGCCATGTACATGAAGCTCCTCTACGAGCGCGCGCTGACCAAGCACTTCGGTCGCCAGAAGCATGTGGCGCCGGCGCTCACCGTGGGCGGTCCGGCGGAGCTGCCCTCCCCGGGGCCGGCCGGTCGGCCGGCGGTGCCGTCCGTGCGACCGGCCCAGCGACCGGTGGTCCGGGTGGTGAGGCCCTCCCCCTCCCATCCTTCCCACCCACCGAAGAGGAAGGCCCCGCCGGCGCGAGGGAGGAAGAGCTCCCCCCGGAAGAAGGCCAAGGGCCATGCCCGGTCACGCTGAACGCTCCGTCCCCTCCGCCGTCCAGACCTTCCTGCGGGCCACCAGCTACATCGGGGAGGAGGTCACGCGTGCCCTTTCGGCCCTCTCCCCCGAGGAGGTCGCAAGGGCGGTGGAGATGCTCGACCGCGCTCCCAAGACGTTCGTCTACGGCGCGGGGCGATCGGGGATCATCGCGAGGGCTCTCGCCATGCGTCTCGTGCAGGTCGGGCTCACCGCCTTCGTCATCGGGGAATCCGTCACCCCCATCGTGCGCCGGGGGGATGCTGTGGTCATCTTCTCCAACCGGGGGGAGAGCCAGACCTCGGTCCAGACGGCCAACATCGTCCGCCGCGAAGGGGCCGGGTTGCTCGTGGTGACGGCCCGGGGGAACAGCAAGCTTGCTCACGCCGCCACGCTCCTCCTCGAACTCGACCTCCGCGACGCCCCGGAGCGGCCGCGCCTCGCCCCCCTGGGCACGCTGTTCGAGGCGGCGAGCCTTCGTCTCTCCGACGGGCTCATCGCCGCGCTCATGGAGCGCCGGCGCGAGACCGAGGAGTCGCTGCGTCGCCGCCACGCCATCATGGTGTGAGCTCCCCTGCGCCGCTCTGCGCGCCGGATAGCTTTTTAGGCGAAGGAGGTGGTCGCGCCCTCCGTGCCGGCCAGCACGCGCAAGGGAGAGGAGCCGCTCGTCCCGATCCCCACCCGTTTCTTCGTGACCAGCGGCCGGGCCATCAACAAGACCAGCGAGCTCAACGCCTTCGATCTCGCGCTCCTGAAGGCCGGGATCGGGGAGCAGAACCTGGTCTCGGTCTCTTCCGTCCTCCCCGACGGCATCCGGCAGATCGACCGCCGCCCGATCCCCATGGGCGCGATCACCCACTGCGTCCTCGCCCGCCACCAGGGAGGGGAGGGGGAGGTGATCAGCGCCGGGATCGCCTACGGCTTCCGTACCGACGGGCATGGGGGGTACGTGGCCGAGGGCCACATCCACGGGACCCAGAAGGCGCTCAAGGAGTTCCTTCGCTGGCGCATGGAGGAGATCGCCCACTTCCGGGGCGTGGCGCTCCGCAAGATCAGCTACCGGACCGAGGAGCTGCAGATCCCCATGGACCACTACGGGGTCTGCGTGGCGGCCTGCGTCTTCCTCCGGTAGGCCGCCGGCGCGCTCAGAAGAGCTTGCGCAACAGCAGCTTGTCCTCGAAGCTGGCGTCGATCTTGAGACGGCCGCTGTAGAGGGCCTTGATGGGCCCGATCTCCTTGTTGAGGAGCGCCTGGAAGGTCCCCTCGTCCACCTGGACCCGGACGTCGGGAGGCTCCCCGTTGGCCATCCTCGGGGGCGAGAGCACCCCCTGCTGGAGCTCGAGCGCGAAGCTCGGACCCCCGGTGATATCCAGCCGGATGCGGCGCACCTTCCCGCGGAGGTCCTCCAGGAGCCCCGGGTTCTCCCGGACCCGCCGGTTGAAGCGGTCCACCACGGCGACCAGGGTGTCCTCGATCATCGGTAATCCTCGAGAGCGGAGACCCCTTGACCGCTCTTAATCCTAGTGAGGGTCTTCCAAGAACGCCGGATCCAGGGCGGGAGCGGGGCCTTCTCCGCGAGACAGCGTTCGAGGTAGCGGCGCGTCTCGGGGTCTGACGGGTAGCCGCTCCCCAAGGGGATCGGACTGCGGGCCTGGAGCTCGCGCACCGCCTGGTCCCTCCCCACCTTCGCCACGATGGATGCGGCCCCGACCACGGCGAAGAGCTCGTCGGCCCGGTGCGAGGAGCTCACCTTCACCGCCACACCGGCGGCCCGGCAGCGCGCGCTGAGCTTGCGCCCGAACCGGGCCGCATCGGGGTCGCAGGCGTCCACCACCACCTCGTGCGGGCGGAGCGCCCCCACCAGGCCGGCCATCAGGGAGAGCTCGAGCTCGTTGAGCTGGCCCTGGTCGACATGCCGGTCGATCGTCGGGGGCTCGGCCCGGGCCGTGGCCGAGCGACCGAGCTTTCGCAGCACGAGGGCGATGCGCTCCCTTTCCTTCGGGGAGAGCTGCTTCGAATCGCGCACGCCCACCGAACGCAACCGCTCCTCGGCCTCCGGGGCCGGGCCGGTCCAGAGGAACCCCCCGACGACGAGCGGTCCGAGCGCGCTGCCGCGCCCTGCTTCGTCCAGCCCCAGGATCCCCCGGCCCGGCGCGGCCCCTTCGGTACCGGCGAGCAAGGTCTCCTCGGGAGAACCCGGGAACGGGAGAGGGGTGAAATAGGCTCCCCCAATGGCGCCGGCGTGGCGCTCGACGGGCTCGTCGTTCCTCTGGTCACCCTCTTCGACGATCAGGGCGGGCTCGACCTCCCGAAGAACTCCCGGTTCACCCGCTCCCTGCTGGACGAAGGGGTGCTGCATGTCTGGGCGCTCTCTCCCTGGGCGGAGACCGCCGGTCTCACCCCCTCCGAACGGTCGAGCCTGCTGGAGAAGGTCTGCGAGAGCGGGACGTTCTACTCGGACACGTGGGCGAGCCTTCCCCCGCTCTCGGGGGAAGAGCTGCTCCAGGCGGCCGATGACACCGAGGCGGCCGGGGTGAGCGTCCTCGTGGTGGAGTTCCCGGCGGGCGCCACCGCGGAGACCCTCCGCAACCATCTCCGGGCGCTCAAGGGCCGGACCCAGGCCCCGCTGATGGGTTTCCTTGCCCCCTCGGGAGAACCCTCCTCACTCACCCCTCCCTTGGCGCAGGAGCTGGCCCGGGCCGACCTGCTCCAGGGCTTGGTCGACTTCGGCCCCGACCCGGGGAGCGTCGCACGGTTCCGTGACGGTGCCTCGGAGGGGTTCTCGATCCTCTCGGGAAGGACCTCCCAGATCTACGGGGACCTCCGGTCCGGCGCCCGGGGAGCGGCGCTCCCGGTCGCGAATGCCCTCCCCAAGTGGGGCCTCGCCCTCATCGAGGCCGCCCGGAAGGACGAGGAGGCGCGCGGGAAGGAGCTCCAGCAGCTCGGGGAGCAGCTGGAACGGCTCGCCCAGGCGATGGGGATGCCGGCCGGCCTCAAAGCGCTCGCCCACGCCCTCCGCGAGACCGACGAAGGCTACCGGCCCCCGAC
Organism: Thermoplasmata archaeon; assembly: GCA_021828085.1. GTDB lineage: Archaea > Thermoplasmatota > Thermoplasmata > Lutacidiplasmatales > UBA184 > JAKATE01. The sequence continues at coordinate 12,408 of JAKATE010000015.1, forward strand.
CAGCGCACCGTCCGCCAGCTCCCGGGAGGCGCTCACCCAGGCTCTGGCGCCGCTCCAGGGGTCTCTCCGGGACCTTCTTTGAGCCGGGCGAGCCCCCTCCGGGGCCCCGAGAAGGTATATACCCCGGGAAGGTCGGGCGTCCCTCCGACCGAACATGGGGATCTGGCAGGGGCGCTCCAGGCGCAAGAAGACCGGGGGTCGGCTGCGGCCGATCCGCAAGAAGCGACGCTTCGAGATCGCCCGCGAGCTGCAGTTCCCGACCATCGGGGAGCGGGCGGTGAAGCTCTACCGCGTCCGGGGGGCCAACCGCAAGGTGCGCATCCTTGTCGCCGACCGGATCCAGGTCTACGACCCGGCCACCCGCACCCACAAGATCGCCCGGGCCATCAGCGTCCGCCAGAACGACGCGAACCCCAACTACGTGCAACGCAACATCATGAACAAGGGCGCGGTGGTGGAGACCGACCTTGGGCTGGTCCGCATCCTCTCCCGACCCGGGCAGGACGGGGTGCTGAACGCCGTCCTCCTCCCGCCCTCCAAGCCGGCCTGACGGGCCGATGCCGTCGTACTTCTACGTCTATCCGAGCTACCTGAAGAAGGCCGCGCCGCGCGCTGAAGGGCGGCGGATCCCCCTCCCCTCGGCGGTGACGGGAAACCTCGAGCCCCCCCGCCTCCTCGCGGCCTGCAAGGCCCTTGGGTACGAGGCGGAGCTCGAGGAGCGCCACTATCCCCGCGAGGCCTGGCGCAATGAGGGGCGCCTCAAGGTGACCAAGCGCGAGGGCGTGACGAAGCAGGAGTTCCTCCGGGCGCTGGCCCGCGAGCTGCAGAGGACCTCGGGCGCCCCGTCCCCGGAGCGATGATGTCCGACCCCCTCGCCGTCTACCTCACGGGCACCGCGGGGGTCGGGAAGACCAGCTTCACCCGGGCCTTCGCCCAGTGGCTCACCGAGGCCGGCTACGACGCGGTCACGGTCAACCTGGACCCGGGCATGGAGAAGCCGGCCTACGACCCGGACCTGGACATCCGCGACTGGGTCAAGCTCGCCGAGGTCCAGTCCGAGCTCGGGCTCGGCCCGAACGGCGCCCAGGTCGCCGCCAGCGACCTGATGGCGCTCAAGGTCTTCGAGGTCCGACGCGAGCTCGAGAAGCTCGGCGGGGACTACCTCCTGGTGGACACCCCGGGACAGGTGGAGCTCTTCGCCTTCCGGGAGTCCTCGCGCCACCTTGTGGAGGTGCTCACCGGGGAGCGCAGCCTCATCGCCTTCCTGCTCGACCCCCTGCTCGCCCGCCGCCCGGGAGGCTACCTCTCCCTGCTGATGCTCTCCGCCACCGTGCAGTTCCGTTTCGGCCTTCCCATGGTGAACCTGGTGGGGAAGGAGGACCTCCTCTCCCCGGAGGAGCGCGCGCTGCTCGCCCAGTGGGGGGAGGAGCCCTTCACGCTCTACGAGGCGGCGCGCGACGAGAGCCCCGAAGGGAGCCAGGGGCTCAGCCTGGAGCTCTTCCGCGCCCTGGAGACCATCGGGCCGCTCTGGAACCCGGTCTTCACCAGCGCCGAGCTCGGGACCGGGCTCGAGGACCTCTACAACCTCTGCCAGCAGGTCTTCGCCTCCGGCGAGGACGTGGAGCGCTCGGGGGGACCCACGAGCGGGGCCGACGAGCCCCCAGGCTCCGGCCCGGAGTGAGGGGACGGCGGCCGCGGGCCTCGCGAGCCTCCGCGAGCCCCCTCGCACGATGACCGAGTCCCGACGGCGGTGGCCCGGCCCCCTCCGAGGTTAGGTCCGGATCGTCGCGCGCCGTTGACCATCAGCTCTTTGATCGAGAGGCCGGGCCCCGGCAAGAGGCCCGCCGATGGCGTCGGATGTCCTGCTGAACAACCTCTGGGTGCTCCTCGCCGCACTGCCGGTCTTCGCCATGACGGCCGCCGTTGGGTTGCTCGAGATCGGAGAGCTGGGCGAGGGCCTCACCCGAAGCCTGTCGAAGACGCTGCGGATCAGCGGGACGGCGATCGTCGTCATGGCGATCGTCGGTTTCAACCTCGGTTTCGCCGCGACCTGGGACGGGATCATCGGGAACCCCCTCTACTCGAACGGTCTCCTGCTCGGCGGCGGAAGCGCGGCGGTCCACCAGCTCGGGCTCGAGGCGCTCGGGATCGTCGCGGTGATGGCGACGGTGTTCGCGATGTCGTACGCGACGATGTGGGCGATCGGACGACTGTCGGGCGGAGTGACGGTCCCCGCGAACGACGACGCAGCGACCGCCAACCCCCCGGAGCCTGCCGCGGCCCTCTGACCCGCTCCGCGAGCCCTCCCGCGCGCTCCCAGGTCCTCCTTCTCGAGGGCCGCTAGCCTTCTTGGTGAGCCCTCGCCGCGCGGGCCGCGTGGCGCGGCTCGGGCTCGCGCCCCGCCGGCTGCAACGGCCGAGGGAGCACTGGGGCCTCAGGAATGGGGAGGCGGACCGGGCGCCGGAGCAGCCGGAAGGCCCGCTGGTGATGGTGCGCGGCGAGGGGGCGACCGGAAAGGAGGCGATAGCGCGCCTCCGCCGGCCGGACCTCCACCTCGATGCGCCGTCCCCGGAACGCCATCCGGAAGCGCAGCCGCTCGAGCCCCCGGGGGAGGCGGGGGGCGAAGCGGAGCGCCCCCCCTTCGACCCGCATCCCTCCAAGCCCCGGGACCGTGGCGAGCCAGCTGCCCGCGAGCGCGGCCATGTGCAGGCCATCCCGGACGTTGTGCTCGTAGTCGTGGAGATCGATGAACGTGGACTCGGCGAGGTAGTCGTACGCCAGGTCGGGATGCCCCACCTCGGCGGCCAGGACCGCCTGGGTGGAGGCGGAGAGCGAGGAGTCGCGCACCGTGAGGCCCTCGTAGTACTCGAAGGCCCGCCGCTTTTCCTCGGGGGTGAACTCCCCGCTCCTCAGGTGGAGCGCCAGGACCACGTCCGCCTGCTTGACCACCTGCTTCCGGTAGAGGTGGAAGTACGGGAAATGAAGGAGGAGCGGATAGTCCCCCGGCCGCATGGCGGAGAAGTCCCAGCGCTCGTGCTGGGTGAAGTTCTGCGACTCCGAGTGGACGCGGAGCGACCGGTCGAACGGCACCATCATGGCGTCGGCCGCCTTGAGCCACTCCGCGGGCTCCCCGGGGGAGACCCCGAGCTCGCGGGCGCGCGCGGGGGACCGGCCGACCGCAGCCGCGGCGGAGCGAAGGTTGTGCCGGGCCATCAGGTTCGTGTAGAGGTTGTTGTCGGCGAGGGCGTTGTACTCGTTGGGCCCGGTGACCCCGTCGATCCGGAAGCGCCCCTCCCGGTCGAAGGTCCCCAGGGAGCGCCAGAGGCGCGCCGTCTCGACGAGCAGCTCGAGCCCGTAGTCCCGTTCGAACTCGGGGTCCTCCACGGCCTCCTGGTAGCGGACCACCGCGTCGGCGATGTCGGCGTCGATGTGGAAGGCGGCCGTGCCGGCCGGCCAGTAGCCGGAGCACTCGACCCCCCGGAGGGTGCGCCAGGGGAAGGCGGCGCCCTTGAGCCCCAGGACGCGCGCGCGCTCCCGGGCCAGCGCCAACGTGGAATGCCGCCAGCCCAGCGCGGAAGGGACGAGGGCGGGAAAGGTGTAGGTGAGCGCGTGGAGGACGAAGGTCTCCATGTCCCAGAAGCTGTGGCCCTCGTAGCCCGGACCCGTGAGCCCTTTCGCCGGGATCGGCCGCCCCTCGGCCCGCGCGGAGGCCTGCAGCAGATGGAAGAGGGCGAACCGGACCCCCTGCTGGAGCTCCGGGTCGCCGTCGATCTCCACGTCGGCGGCCTCCCAGAAGTCCTCGAGGTAGCGCCGTTGCCGGTCCACCAGCGCCTCCCAGCCCGTGTGGACCGCCTCGGCGAGGGCCCCGTCCACCTGGTCGCGCAGGGCGGGGATGGACCGGGCGCTCGACCAGCCGTAGGCGAGGAACTTGGTGATCTCGAGGGAGCGGCGTCGTGGCAGGTCGATGGTCACCGTGACGCGTCCGAGGTCCCCCTCCGCCTCGCTCTCGGTGGAGATCCCCCGAGGCCCGCGGAACCTGTGGCCCATGGCCGCGGCGACCCTGAGCCCGGAGCGCGGGGCCGAGTGGACGAGAACGATCCGGTCCTCCCGGTGGCCGACATACTCGGACGCCAGGGTGATTGGCGTCGCGAGGCCGGCCCGGGGGTCCGCCGTCCCGGCCGGAAGCTTCTCGTTGGCCACGAGCTCGGACTGGACCACGATGCGCGCCTCCGCGTCGACCGGCTCGACCTCGTAGCGGATCGCGGCGATGGCCCGCTGGGCGAAGGAGACGAAGCGGGTGGAGCGGACCTGGACGGTCTTCCCCGCCGGGGAGGTCCACTCGAGCTCCCGGCGGAGCGTGCCGGCCCGCAGGTCGAGGAGGCGCCGGTGCCAGCGCAGACGGCCGTACCTGAGGTCGAAGGGTTCATCGTCCACGAGGAGACGGAGGATCTTTCCGTTGGTGACGTTCACCAGCGTGTCGGCGGTCTCCGGATAACCGAACCCGCTCTCGGCGTAGGGGAGGGTACGCGTCTCGTAGAACCCGTTGAGGTAGGTCCCCGGGATCCCGTGGGGCTCCCCCTCGTCCAGGTTGCCGCGCAGTCCGATGTGCCCGTTGGAGAGGGCGAAGAGCGATTCGCTCTGGGGGAGGACCTGGAGATCGAGACCCTTCTCCCGCAGCGACCACGGGTCGACCTCGTAGAACGCCGGGTGCTCGATCATGCTCTCCCCAGGAGCTCGGAGAGGTCCGAGACGACGACCGTCGCCCCGTGGCGGTAGAGCTCCCGGGTCTGCCCCACCCGGTCGACCCCCACGACTGAGAGGAAGCGGCCGGCCCGCCCCGCCTCGACGCCCGCGAGGGCATCCTCGAAGATGGCGGCGGACCCCGGGGGGATCCCGAGCCGACGGGCGGCCGCGAGGTAGGTGTCCGGGGCCGGTTTCCCCCGGAGGTGCTCTCGGCGGGCGCCCACCCCGTCCACGACGGTCTCGAAGAGAGCGTCGAGGCCGGCCGAGCGCAAGACCTCCCGGCAGTTGGTGCTCGAGGAGACCACGGCGCGGGGGACCCCGAGGGCCCGCAGCCGTCGGACGTAGCGGACCGAGCCCGGATAGGCGCGCACCCCCCGCCGCCGCAGGAGCTCCAAGACGAGACGGTTCTTCCGGTTCCCCAGGCCGCAGACGCTCTCCCGCCCCGGCGGGTCCCCCGGGGTGCCCTCGGGAAGTCGGATCCCCCTCGCCTGGAGGAAGGAACGCACGCCATCGTAGCGCGGCTTCCCGTCCAGGTACTCATCGTAGTCCTCCTTCCGGTCGAAGGGGCGGAACGGCGCCCGGTGGCGCCGGGCCCAGTCCTGGAGGAATCCATCGAACATCTCCTTCCAGGCCTGGGCGTGGAGCTCGGCGGTCCGCGTCAGGACGCCGTCGAGGTCGAACAGGCACGCGCGCACTTCAGCCGGTAGGCCGGGCGCCCGGGGCAAGGAGGTCCCGGGAGCCTCTCTCTTGGAGAGACCCGGCTTCGCTCTCTCCGGCGGTCTTGTCCGAAGGCGGGGTCGGGAAATGTCGGGGGTGGGCGAAAGACCGTGGCGTCCTCGGATCAGGCGCGAATCCTTCCGTCTTGTCCTCATCGCTGTGGACCTTCCGCCGGGACGTTCCTGGGGCCTCCCGCGGGGGGGGCCGGGCCCGTACCCTGGGAGGGCCAGGGACGTTCCGTTGAAAACGCCGGCGGCGAACGGTCCGCCGGTTCAGCTGTCGTCGGAGAACATGAGGCCCATGCCCTGCGCCGAGAGCTCCTCTTCCTCCTTGAAGCGGGCGTGGAGCTTCTCGGCGAGCATCCCTTCGGCCTTGGAGACGAGCGGCGGGAGCTTGCTGTCCGCGTGGGCCATGGCCGTCTCAGCCCCTTCCATGTAGAGATAGGTCTCCCCCGGAGTGCCTCCGAGGGGGGCGGCGTCGCGCAGGATCCGGGTCTGGCGCCAGAGAAGGTCGTCCTGGGTCAGCGCCTGCTCAACGGCCGCACGGTTCGCCGCGCTCACCACGTAGATCCGCCAGGCCATGGCCGCGCCACCGGGGCTGGGTATTTCGGTCTTTCCCGGGGCTAGGAACGGGCGGACCGCTCCCCAGCGGGTGTCCGCAAGCGGGCCCCAGCCCCGCAGTCGGGCAGGACCTCGATCACGGCCTCGGCGAGGGAGAGGATCGGCTTCTCCGCCAGGTGGAAGCTCGGCCGCCAACGGGGATAGAGGTGGTCCGAGACGGTGAACACCGCCGCGGCTTCGATCCCCCGGTAGCGCGCCACCGCGAAGAGGGCGGAGGCCTCCATCTCCACGGTCAGGATCCCCTCCTGAGCGTACGACCGCGCCTCCCTCCGAGTCTCCCGATAGATCGCGTCCACGGTCCAGGAGGGCCCGGACCTCAGAGCGAGGCCTCTCACCCGCAGCCCTCGAGCCAGCTCCCGCGTGAGGGAGCCCGGCGGCCGCGCGAAGCGAGCCGTCCGGGCGTAGTGGTAGGAGGTCCCCTCGTCGCGAAGCGCGCGGCTGCACAGGACGCTCTCCCCCGAGGCGAGCCGGGGGGAGAGCGCGCCGGCGTAGCCCACCGAGACGATCCGTCTCGCGCCCCGGTCCACCATCTCCTCGACGTGGATGGCGAGCGCCGGCGCCCCCACGGGACAGAGGCTCACGCGGACGGTCCGGGACCCGCGGCCCACCGTGAAGGAGCTCTCGTTCCCCGGGGCCTGCGCCCTCGTCCCCTCCAGATCGCGACGGAGCCCTCCGAAGAGGGCGCGGGAGAAGACCACCACCTGCCGTGCGGGGACCGGGGAGACGTCGCGGCCCCGCTGGCGGAGGTAGCGGTGGAAGTCCCGGGGGGTGAAGAGCGAGGGTTCCCGGTGCTTACCGGGCCGTTGAGGGAAAGGCATGAGGAGACGGCGACCTTGCCCGGGAGTTTACGGTTGCTATCCGGTCGGGCATCCTCGCTCCCGCCACCGACAACGCTCTTGAGGGGTCTCCCGCTCGCCGGGGCATGGCCGTCTCGACGAGTTGGACCTCCACCTTCCCGCTCGTCGCCCCGTCCCTTCCCGGCAGCGTGCTCCTGCTCGGGGTGGCCCATGTGATCGATCTCAAGGCCCCGCTCCAGCGAGTACTTGCGGAGTACTCCCCCACCGCTGTGGCGGTCGAACTGGACCCGGAGCGGGCGCAGGCGATGAAGGAGCGGCAGGCGGAGCTCGCTCTCCCGCCCGAGCAGCGCAAGCCCCGGGCGAAGGGGGGTCCACTGCTCTTCCGCCTCTGGGCGCACCTGCAAGAACGTCTCGCCGGCAGTATGGGGGTGCTCCCCGGCTCGGAGATGCTCGAGGTGGCCGAGTTCGCGAGAGGGGCGGGGCTTCCCACCTACCTCATCGATGACCCGATCCGCCAGACGGCGCCTCGCCTGCTCGCCTCCCTCTCACGCAAGGAGCGCCTCCGGCTCCTGCTTTCGACGCTCGCGGCCTTCCTCCTCCCCCTGGGCTGGTTCCGCGGGAGCGTGGAGGAGTACGCCCAGCAGCGGGGGGAGCTCCTCGAGACGCTCCGGAGGAGCTATCCCGGGCTCGCCCGGGTGCTCGTGGACGAACGGAACGAGCACATGGCCCAGCGACTGACCTGGCTCTCGCACGAGACCCCCCGCCTGGCGGTGGCGCTGGGCGATGCGCACCTTCCCGGCATCTCCGAGCTCCTCCGGCGCGCCGGAGTGAACGTGCGGCTGCTCCACCTGGAGGAGCTCACCCGTCCGGCGGAGAACCCCCCGGGGGGACCATCGTCAGCTGGCGCCCCCGGATCTCCTGCAGGGACCGGAGGAGCGCCTCCCCCACCTGGGTGAGGGCCTCGCCGGTATACTCCTCGAGGCGGCCGGCATCGCCGAGCTCGGAGATCCGCGGGTCGATGGGGAGCTCCCCGAGCAGCCGGGTGTCGTACTCCTCGGCGAGCGCGCTCCCGCGTTCCGGGCCGAAGGGTCGGAGGACCTCCCCGCACTTCGGGCAAACGACGCTGGCCATGTTCTCGACGATCCCGAGGAGGGGGATGTGGAGGTCCCGGGCCATGTTCATCGCTTTCCGGACGATGAGCCCGGAGAGCTCCTGCGGGGTGGAGACGAAGACCATCCCGTCGAGCGGGACGGTCTGGAAGACGGTCAACGGGACGTCGGAGGTCCCGGGGGGCATGTCGAGGAGGAGGAAGTCCAGCGCCCCCCAGTTGACCCCCCCGAAGAACTGCATGATGAGGCGGGTGACGAGCGGGCCGCGCCAGATGACCGGCGTCGAGCTCTCCTCCACCAGGAACTGGCTCGACACCACGGAGATCCCGCCGGGGCTATGCGCCGGCTCGATCCCTTCGCCGTGATCGGAGAGGGGGCCCTTGAGCCCCAGGAGCTTCGGGATGGACGGGCCGGTGATGTCGGCATCGAGCAGACCGACGCGCTTGCCCTGGCGGGCGAGCTCGCAGGCGAGGAGGGCGGCCACGGAGGACTTGCCCACCCCTCCCTTCCCGCTCCCGACTGCGATGACGGCGCCGAGCTGGCCCTTCGGCAGGCGTTGCAGGGGGCTCCCCGGTGTACCGGGCCGTCGGCCGGGGGTTCCCGCCATGTACATCACGATTTACGAGCGGTATATATCCCGAGACCGCCCCCCGCCCTCCGGGGGAAGCGTACCTTGGGCGAGACCCTTCGAGAGCTGCTCGCCCCCCGTTCCATCGCGGTGGTCGGGGCCTCGCGCCGCCCCGGGAGCGTCGGCGCGACGCTCTTCGGCAACCTGCTCAAGGAGGACTTCCACGGCGTGGTCTATCCGGTGAACCCGAGCTGGGAGAGCGTCGGGGGGGTGCGCTGCTATCCCACGGTGAAGGCGCTCCCCGAGACCCCCGAGCTCGCGGTCATCATCGTTCCCTCGCCCGTCGTGGCGGAGACCCTGGAGGAGCTCGGCCGACGCGGCACGCGCGCGGCGGTGATCATCTCCTCGGGGTTCAAGGAGGTGGGAGGCGAGGGGGTCCAGCGGGAGGAGGCGATCCACCGGATCGCCGAACGCTACGGCATCCAGATCGTCGGCCCCAACTGCTTCGGCGTGTTCAACACCGACCCGGAGGTGCGCATGAACGCCACCTTCTCCAACGCGCTCCCTTCCCGCGGGGGGGTCGCGTTCATCTCCCAGAGCGGGGCGCTCGGGGCCGGCATCCTCAACTATGCGCTGAGCCAGCACATCGGCTTCACGCGCTTCGTCTCGGTGGGGAACCGGGCCGGCGTGGACGAGAACGACCTCCTCCCCGCCCTCGCTGAGGACCCGGCCACCAAGGTCATCCTGCTCTACGTGGAAGCGCTGGCGCAGGGCCGACGCTTCCTCGAGGTCGCCCGGGAGGTCACCTCGCGAGTCCCCGTCCTGGTGATCAAGTCGGGCAGGACCCCCCAGGGGGCCGCGGCGGCGCTGAGCCACAAGATC
>JAKATE010000016.1 GCA_021828085.1 Thermoplasmata archaeon
TCCGATCTCTTGGGCCTGGACCCCACGACCGCGGCGCTCGATCCGGGGACCGGACAGGTGTTCCTGTCCATGCCGGGCACGGATAACCTGAGCGTGGTGAGTGCCCGGTCCCTTCGAGCGACCGGGAGCGTCCCCCTCCCCAGCCCTCCGGCGGGCCTCGCCTTGGACCCCTCCAACGGCCAGTTGTTCGTGGCCCAGCCGGGATCTTATTCGGTGAACGACTCCATCCCCAACAACGTGAGCGTCGTCGACCCAGGGACCGGCACCCTCCAAGCCAGCGTTCCGGTCGGGGCCTTCCCGGAGGGAGTGGCGTACGACCCGGGCCGGGGCATGGTCTTCACCGCCAACGGGGCCTCGGACAACGTGAGCGAGATCGACCCGGCCAACGACTCCGTCCTTGCGAACTTCCCGGTGGGGCAAGGACCGGACACGATCGCCGTCGGAGGTCCGGGCGACGAGATCTTCGTCGGCAACCTGGTCTCCGACAACATCAGCGTGCTCGGGGGCGTCCCCCTGAAGGTCACCGGGAACTTCCCGGTCCCCGGGGCCCCGGCCGACCTCCTGGACCTTCCCGGCAGCGGAAGGCTCCTCGTCTCGGGGGAGTTCAGCACCCAGGTGAACGTCCTCAACGATAGCACCGGGCGCATCCAGGCGAACGTCACGGTGGGGCTGGACCCCGGGCCCATGGCCTACGACAACCAGACCGGGGACTTCCTGGTCGTGGACAGCGTCTCCGATACCGTGAGCATCCTCAACGCGACCACCGACGGCGTCGTGGGGACCGTGGCCGTGGGGGAGGATCCCAGCGGGATCGCCTTCGATCCGCAGACCGGGCAGGCCCTGGTGACCGACGCGGGCTCGGGCGCGGTCTCGGTCCTGGGGATCACCACCCTGGTGCCCTATCCGGTCCAGTTCACCGAGAGCGGGCTCCCTTCGGGCACGGCTTGGTCGGTGACGATCGCGGGGTCCCCCCGGGACTCCACCGGGACAGCATTGAACGTGAGCCTGGTGAACGGAACCTACCCCTTCCTGGTGAACCCGGTGGGCGGCTACTACGCCGACCCGGTCCAGGGGAACGTGACGGTGGCCGGTGGTGCCGCGGAACGGATCGCCTTCAGCCCCGCCACGGGTCAGCCCTCCCCCTCTCCGGGCCCCTCCGGTGGTTCCAACCCGGCCCCCGATTACCTGGTGGCCGGGCTCGTCGCTGCGGCGGCCGTCGCGGGAGGGACTCTCGTGTACTTCCGTGCGAAGCGCCGGCGCGCTCGAGCGGGGCGTCGCTCCCCGTAGGCGGTAGCCGGGAAGAACGGAAGGGCCGAAGGGAAGGGGACGCAGAACGGGTACGCCCAGTTCACCGCGAGCCCTTCCCCATGCCGTTATCTCGCCCGGGGGGTCCGTCAACGGGCACCCCGGGTCCCTCCGCATGAACGAATGGGTCACCCCCGCAGAGCGGGAAGAGTACCGTTCCACCCCCGATCACGCCGAGACCCTCGCCTACCTCCGGAGGCTCGCCGCAGCGTTCCCGGACCGGGTGCGGATCGAGCCCTTCGGGAGGACCGGCGAGGGCCGCCCGCTCGATCTGGTCATCGTTTCCGGCGACGGGGAGTTCGAGCCGGAGGCCGTGCACCGCTCGGGCCGCGTGGTCCTGCTCGTCCAGAACGCCATCCACGCCGGGGAGATGGACGGGAAGGACGCCTGCCTCGCGCTCCTGCGCGACCTCCTCCTGGACCCGGAGCGCTCCCCGCTCCTCCAGAAGGTCGTCTGGCTCTTCGTCCCGGTCTACAACGTCGACGGGCATGAGCGGCGCTCCCCCTACCATCGGATCAACCAGAACGGCCCGGACCGGATGGGCTGGCGCGCGAACGGGACGAACCTCAACCTGAACCGGGACTACCTGAAGGCCGACGCCCCCGAGACCCGGGCCTTCCTCAAGATGTTCCGCCGATGGCTCCCGGACTTCTTCGTCGACAACCATGTCACCGACGGGGCGGACTTCCAGTACGAGGTGACCTTCTCCCTGGACAGCACGCCGGACGTCGCCGGACCGACGGCCGAGTGGATCGAGGGGACGGTGACCCCGACGATCGCCCGGGAGCTCGAGGCGGCCGGCCACCCGACCTTCCCGCGTCTGGTCTTCCTCAAGGACGGGACCGACCCGTCCCAGGGCATCGCCTTCCGGGACAACCCTCCCCGCTTCTCCACCGGCCTGATGATCCTCGAGAGCCGGCCGGGCCTCCTCGTGGAGCTCCACATGCTCAAGGATTACCGGACCCGCGTCCGGGCGAACTACGATCTGCTCGTCGCGCTGCTCGGCGTCCTCAACCGGGAGGCGACCCGGCTCAAGGAGCTCAACCGGAGGGCGGACCAGGAGGCCGCGTCCCTGTCCGCCTCCCCTGGGGTCCGGAGGAGGTTCCCCCTGACGCTCGCCGGGAGCGGACGGACCACCCCCGTGGATTTCCGGGGCCTTTCGTTCACGCGCTCGGTGAGCGAGGTCTCCGGCGCCCCGTGGATCCGGTACGGCAAGCAGCCCTGGAACGCCACCATCCCCGAGGAGCGGGAGGCCCGGGTGGCCGTCTCCGTGGAGCTCCCCGCGGGGTACATCATCCCCCCGGCGTGGAGCGCGGTCCTCGAGGTCCTCGAAGCGCACGGGGTCTCCGTCCGCCGGACGAGGGAGGCGTGGACCGGCCGGGTGGAGACCTACCGGCTGGAGGGGATGTCCTGGCCCCGGAGGCCCTTCGAGGGGCGCTTCCCGATCCTCGGGGAGGGGAACGTGGAGCACTCCATGGGGAGCTTCGGCCGCTGTCAGCTCGAGGTGGCGGAGCGGACCTTCCCCGCCGGATCCGTGGTCGTCCCGCTCCAGCAGCGCCTCTCGAAGGTGGCCGTCCACTGGCTCGAACCGGAAGCGCCCGACTCGGCGGTCCGGTGGGGCCTTTTCAACACCATCTTCGAGCAGAAGGAATCGGGGGAGGCGTACGTCCTCGAGGAACTCGCCCGGGAGAGGCTCGCCCGCGATCCCAGGCTCAAGAGCGACTTCGAGAGCCGGCTGGCCTCCGATCCCGCCTTCGCGGCCAGCCCGACGGACCGCTTGCAGTTCTTCTACGACCGCTCCGAGTGGGGACGGGCCAACCGGGTGGGGGAGTACCCGGTGGGACGCCTCCTCTCCCTGGACGGCCTCCCGTTGGCGTAGGCGAGGGCTCCTACCCCGGACCCCCTTCCCTCCTCCCGTCGCCGGCCCGCGCTCGCCCTTATGGGTCGGAGCCGTCTGAGGACAAGGGTCGGGAGCGTCCCGCGGTATGAAATTGGGCTCGTGCCAGGGTCGTCGGACGGGCCGGGGTGGGGTGGACCTTCGGCTACGGCGCTGCCAGCGCTCCACTGCCGTGCATCGCTGCGGAGGCCCTCTCCCCCCTCCCCCCCGATGAGCTCCCCGTCGGCCACCTCCGAGCCAACGCCGTCGGCGGGGGTTCCCGGTGCCCGAGACGGGTCCGGACGGGGGAGGGGATGGGGGCTGGCCGTCCGCTCCGAGCGCGACGCGATCGATGCGCTCCTCTACGGCTTCCTGTTGGAGGCCGCCACCGAGGTCTACCAGGTAACGGTCTACCTCCGGCTGTTCAGCCCGAACCTCCTCACGTATGTGCTGAGCTTGGCGGCCGGTGCCCTCGGCTTCTACTTCTTCTGGCGCGGCCTCTCCGAGTGGAACCGTCTGAGCCCGGGCCCGAAGACCTCCTCCCGCTCGGCACGAAGGCTCGTGCTCGGCATGCTGGTCGGGGGTGCCGTCGCGAGCGCGCTGCTGAACGTGGCGCTCGGCCTCGGGGGTCAGAGCGTCGGTCACGCGCTCCTGGCCTGGGCCGTGAGCGGCGTCTACATGCTCGGCGTGGGTTCCTTCTTCCTCACGCTGGCCCGCCGGATCGCCCCCTTCGTCCGGGAGGGACCGAGGGACCTGGCTTACGCCGCTACCGGGTGGTCGTTCGCCATCTCCGCCGTGGCGGGGCTCGTGCTGGGCCAGAGTATCGAGGGCCTCTTCGTCGACTTCTTCACCAACTGGTCGAAGCTCCTCCAGTCGCTCGACCCGTTCGTCCTGTCGACCTCCCCCCTCCTCCTCTCCTTCGCCCTGATCTCCGTGGTCTACGTTCTCGGGCGCTGGAACGCCCCGGGGACTGCCGAGGCCCCGCGTTCCCCAGGGAGTCGCTAGGCGCAAGAGGGTGGGCCGCTCCGTGAGGGTCCTTCGTCCAGTTCCTGGAGGCCAGTTCCTTCGCGCGGGGCGGCGGGCCGTGCGCACCCGTTGGGAGCGGTCGTGGGTCGACCCGTTCCGGAACAGAGGAGTCGCTGTCCCTGGCCGGGAGGGGCGACGGGCTCGCCTTGATGACCCGCTCGCCCTCCCGTCCGGCGATAGCTCCATGCCCGCACCCCCGAGCCTCTCCCGCCACGAAAGGATCAATCGCGCGGACTGGGAGCGCGAGGCGACCTCCTTCGAGGAAAGACACCATCGGGCGCTGGCCCGGCACGGGGCGATGGGCTGGGGGATCTATCACCTCCCGGAGCGGAGGCTCCGGATGCTCGGGGAGGTCGCGGGCAAGGACGTGCTCGAGCTCGGGTGCGGCGCGGCGCTCTGGTCCATCGCCCTTGCGAAGGCCCGGGCACGGGTGGTGGGGCTCGACCTCTCCCCCCGTCGGCTCGAGCAGGCGCGGGCGAACCAGAGGAAGGCGCGCACCTTCTTCCCCCTCCTGGAGGCCAGCGCGGAGAAAGTCCCGCTACCGGACTCGAGCTTCGATCTCATCTTCTGCGACTACGGGGCCATGACCTTCGCCGACCCCTACAGGACCGTCCCCGAATGCGCGCGTCTCCTCCGGCCCGGGGGTCAGCTCACCTTCGCCACCTGGACCCCGCTCCAGGCGCTCTGCCACGACCGGGAGAGGGAACGGCTCGTCCCCCGGCTTCTCCGCCCGTACTTCGGACTGCACCGGCTGGGGTCGAAAGGCTCCGTGGAGTTCCAGCTCCCCTACGGCGAGTGGGTCCGTCTCTTCCGGGAGAACGGCCTTGCGGTGGAGCGGCTCGAGGAACCCCGGCCCGCCCCCCGTGCCCGCTCGAGCTTCCTGGCGCCCGAGGAAGAACCCTGGACCCGATCGTGGCCGGCCGACGCCATCTGGAGCGTGCGGAAGGAGCGGGACCCGCCTTCCCCTTCGGCCCGCCGCCGCCAAGCGAAACGATAGCGATCGGGCCGCTCCCAGGGGTTGCCGCGGGAGCTCCCCTCATCCCCGGGAAGGCTTCTGGAGCGTGAGGACCGTCTCCCGCAGGAGGAAGTCGCGCCGTTGGCCCGAGCGACGGGTCCGGGCGATCTCCAGTCCTTCCACCCGGAAGCCCTCGGAGCGCGCGAGCCGCGCGAAGAGGAGGTCCCCGGGGATGTAGGTCCCGGCGAGCAGGCTGTCCCCGTTCACGACGACGAAACGTCCGCCCGGTCGCAGGGAGCGCCGGACGTTCCGGATCACCCCGAGCAGGTCATCGAAGTACTTCTCGACGATGGCCCGGACGTCGAGGCGACGGTAAGCTCGCTTCCCCTGGAGATTCAGGTCGATCCGGTCCCCGATCTCCTGGAGCCACTCCTCCCGCTGGAGCGCGGGGGAGGGTTTCCGGCCCGCGGTCTCCGACCGGGGAACGTTGTCGCAGGCCACCAGGGCCGAGCGCAACCTGCGCAGGTCCTCATAGGAGGAGACCAGGTCCATCCACGCCAGGTCGATCTTGTAGTTCATCACGTAGTCCATCCCGTTGACGTAGGGGGGGCTCGTCACGGCGAGGTCCACCGAGCCCTCCGGAAGAGGGAGCTCGGCGGCCCCCCCATCGTGGATCTGGACGGGAGGGCCCCAGCGCTCCCGGTGGGCCTGGACCCATCTCAGGTCGTCCCGGACCCGGGCCGCAGCCTCGAGGAAGTGCGCGAAGGGGTCGGGAGGGGCGTCGGACCCTCCCCGTGCATATCCCAGGCACGGGGAGCGCTTCAGGCGGCTCACCGGGATCAGGATGCTCGCGTAGGAGAGCCGGAGGAGCTCTTGGACGGACCCCTCCTCCACTCGACCGAGGTTCTCCTTCAGTCGGAGCAATCCCTGGAGGACCGAAGGGGCGAAATGGGAGGGGGTCTCCCGCAGGAACGGGGGGGCCAGGCGGGAGGGGGAGCGGTCCTCGCAGACCTTGAGCGCTTCAGCCCAGAGGGAGGACGGGTCCACCTCCCAACATCCCTTCGCCCGGCTCACCCAGGCGGCGATGGGCATCCGGTCGATCCCGATCCCCTGGGCGCCCTGGAGCCTCGCCACCACAGGGACGGTGCCGCTGCCGCAGAACGGGTCGAGCACCGTCGTCCCGGAGCCCATCCCGTAACGTCCAAGGACCTCCTCGACAAAGGCCGCCGAGAATCCCTGGACGTACGGCCACCACCGGTGGACCGGGCGCTCCTCGTTGGGGGAGAACTGGATCGGTCCTTCACGGAGCCCGATGGAGATCCCGAAGTCGCGCTCGAACCTCTCGGAGTATTGCCGTGGACCGAGGAAGCCCGGTCCCTTCTGCGGGTCGGAGTGGAAGCGCTCGAGGACCCAGAGGCCCCTCCCCATCCGGGTCACCGAGCCGGTGCGGGCCAGCTGGTCCAGGCGGAGGGTGGCCTCTTGGACCGGGAGTCCGGTAGCCGCGGCGATCTGCTTGGTGGTGATCCCCAAGAGGCCGGAGCCCTCGATGGCGGCCAACAGGGGGTCGGCCGGGGCTCCCTCGCTCAAGGCCATGCACCCGGGGAATCCCCCTCCGACACTTTAGCGTGGCTCCTCGGGCGGCGGGAGCGGGCCTCGGGGGCGAGGTCGGTCCCTCTGGGAGGGGTCCGTGCGCTCCTACCCGATGGGCGGACGGGAGGGACCCGGAGGTAGCCCGTCCCACCGGGGCCGGCCTCGGGGCCCCGAAGAGGGTCCGGACCCCCCCGGATTCCCTCCTGACGGACGGCCGTCGACCCCCTCAGAGCGTTTCGGGGCCCCCGGCAAGCGAGATAAATCATCAAGGGTAGCGGGCCCGCCATGCCAGGGATCTCTGCCCTCAAGGCCAATCAGAACGCGAACTTCGAGGGCACCATCACGGCGATCTCCCCGGTACGGGATGTTTCGACCTTCCGCGGCCCCACCAAGGTGGCTGACGCCACCATCCAGGACGAGACCGGGACGGTCACGCTCACCCTCTGGGGACAGGACACCACCAAGTACCGTGTCGGACAGCGCGTTCGGGTGGTCGACGGCTGGGCGAAGGACTACCGGGGCAAGCTCCAGGTCTCCATGGGGCGGAGCGGACGGGTCGAAGTGCTCTCCGGCTCCTCCGCGTAGGCACCGGGGCGCGTTTCCCAGCCCTTCCCGGGCCCTCCGGTCCGGCCCGCCCGGACCCGCCCTGCCGATGAAGACGTCCGGCCCTGAGGTTCGACAGGGTTTTTTCAGGGGGATACCTGTCCTAGAGCAACATGGCAGAGTACCATCACTACCGCTTTGACGAGGTCCGGCCCGGGGTCGTGGCCGGTATCGCGCTCCCCGGCGGGGTCGGTCTGTCGAACTCGGGGATCGTGCGCCTCGAGCCCGGTTCGGTCATCTTCGACACGACGCTCTCTCCCGCGGCTTTCCGGGAGGTCCTCGGGGAGTCCCGCGAACGCACCGGGGGCACCCCCACGGCCGTGGCCAACAGCCACTGGCACCTCGACCACATCCTGGGGAACCAGGAAGTGGCGCACCTTTCCACCTACGCCACCGAACGCACCCTCGAGATCCTGAGGGAAAGGCGGGAGGCTCTCCAGAATGAAATCCGCCCCGCCACTCTGGAGAAGGACATCCGGGAGCTGGAGGCCCGAAGGGACCGGGCAAGCTCGCCGGCCCTTCGCGACCACTATGACACGGTCCTGTCGATGAACCGGGCCCTCCTCCGCCAGGCGGCCGAGATCCGGGTCACTCCCCCCAACCAGCCCTTCCGGGACCGTTTGCGGCTTCCGGGAGCGGCCGGGGCGGAGCTGGTCACCTTCGGAGGGGGTCACACCGAGAGCGATGCGGTCCTCTTCCTCCCCCAGCAGCGGGTGCTCTTCGCGGGGGACCTGGTGGTGGTGGGCACCCACCCCAACGTCACCTCGGGGGACCCGGAGCAATGGCTCCGGATCCTCGAGAGGATGCGCCGACTGGGGGTGGAGCGGATCGTCCCCGGTCACGGGCCGGTGGTCGGCCCGGAGGCGTTGGACTCGGTGGCGGAGTACCTGGAGACCCTCCTCCGACTCGGCGAGGAGGAGCACCCTCCTGAGATCCCGGAACGGTATCGGTCCTGGACCGGGCCGGAGCAGTTCCAGGAGAACTGGGAGTACCTCCGGCGCCGGAGCTCCGCCTGACCGCCCCCGAGACCAGCTGCTTCCCTTCCAGGGATGGATTGAAGAGCTCCTCCTCCCCACGACCCAGTGATGTCCCAGAGCTCCCCGATCGGGGCACCGCGGGCCCGCCCCCTGAACGACCGGGAGGGGTGGTTCGGGTCCGGCAGGGAACTGCGCCGGAAGGCCCGGCAGGAGCATCGTTGCGTGGTGTGTGCCCGACCGCTCGTACGGGTGGGGTCGGTCTACTGCTCACGTGGCTGCCAGGAGTCCTTCCACGCCCGCTACTTCTGGGACGCGGCCCGGGCCCGCGTACTCCGGAGGGACGGGTTCCGTTGCCGGCGCTGCGGCCGGAGGCTCCCCCGGCGCCACCTCGAGGTCGACCACATCGTTGAGCGCGTGCGGGGAGGGGCGCTCCGGGACCCTTCCAACCTCCAGACGCTCTGCCGGCGCTGCCACGCGGGGAAGACCCGGGAGCTCCTGCACGCACTGGGGGAACGGGCACATCGCCGGAGCGAGGAGTACCCGGGACTCGATTCGGGCATCGGGGAGATCGTCTTCGGCGAGCCGTCGACCGCGACCTGGGACTGAGCGTCCCGCCCCGCGGACCGGGTCGCCCTCGGTTCCCCAACGTTGGGAGGGAGGGGACGCCGAAGTTGGGGAGGGGAGGGGCCAAAGGTCAGTTCCCGGGGGCGTCGCAGGCTTCTTGGGGTTGACAGAACTGCTCTTGCCGGACCATGATCCTCGGAGCGCACATCGGCATCGCCGGCGGGCTCGACCAAGCCCCCGTGGAGGCCCACCGGATCGGCGCGGAAGCCCTGCAGATCTTCTCGAAGAACCAGCAGCAGTGGTCGGCGAGCCCCCTCGACCCGGCCGCCGCCGAGCGCTTCCAGGAGGCGGTGAAGCGCGAAGGGATCCGGGCGACGGCGGTCCATGGCTCCTACCTGATCAATCTCGGGAGCCCCCAGCCGACTCTGCAGACCCGCTCCCGGGAGGCCTTCCAGGACGAGCTCCGACGGGCCGAGACGCTGGGGATCGGCCTGCTGATCTTCCACCCGGGGGCCCATACGGGCTCGGGGGAGGCGGCCGGTCTCGCCTCCATCGCCTCCGGCGTGAGGCAGGCCCTCGAGCAGGATCCCGAGGGCTCCGTCCGGGTCCTCCTCGAGATCGCGGCGGGGGCCGGCTCGACGCTCGGATCGACCTTCGAGCAGCTCGCCCACCTTCTCGATGCCATCGATCTCCCCCAGCGCACGGGCGTCTGCATCGACACCTGCCATCTCTTCGCCGCCGGGTACGACCTGCGGACCCCGGGGACCTACCGCGAGACCTTCGACCGCCTCGAGGCGACCGTGGGGAGCCGGCGCGTCTACGCCTTCCACCTCAACGACTCCGCCGGTGAGCTGGGGGGCCACCGGGACCGTCATGCCAACATCGGGGAAGGGAACATCGGCCTCCCCGGCTTCAAGCTCCTCGTGAACGACCGGCGCTTCGCCAAGACCCCCGGCTTTCTCGAGACCCCGCTCCGCGGGGACAAGGCGGACCCGTACGCGGCCTACCGGGACGACCTCGCCACCCTTCGTGGCCTCCTCCCGAAGAAGCCTCCCCGCCCGTCGACCCGCCGCGCCTGACAACCGCGCGACGCACGCTTTATTGATGCCGGATTTCATGTATCGGGC
Organism: Thermoplasmata archaeon; assembly: GCA_021828085.1. Lineage (GTDB taxonomy): Archaea > Thermoplasmatota > Thermoplasmata > Lutacidiplasmatales > UBA184 > JAKATE01. The sequence continues at coordinate 10,024 of JAKATE010000016.1, forward strand.
GATCTGAGGAGCCCCTTGGCCGTGCACCGTCCATCCTCCCCCGCCATCGACCCACCGAAGGGCGTTCCGGGCTTGCTCCGGATGCCCTCCCCTTCGGGGGGAAGCGGTCCTTCCCGCGTCTCCGTAACTTAAGAACATGGAAGAGAGAGAGAAGCTCATCGAGCAGCGAGACGAGGAATCCCGCAAGCGGCTCCGGCTCGTGATCGAGCGGGAGGACGCGGTGAGGGGGGCCGAGGAGAAGCTACGGACCGAGGAGAAGCGTCTCCTCGAGGTCGAGGAGCATCTCGCCGCCCGGGGACGTCAGCTGGACCAGGACCGCTCGGAGCACCAGGCGGCGCTGAAGAAGGACCGGGAGCAGCTCGAGGCGGACCGGGGGGCGGTGGAGGCCGAGCGCAAGCGCATCCAGGCGGCCGGCCAGGCGTTGCAGCGCGCCCAGTTCGAGCTCGAGCAGGGACGGGAGAAGTTCGCCGCCGACACCGCCGAGCTCGCCCGGCAGCAGCAGGAGCTCTCCCAGCGGGTGCGCGAGAACGACGAGCGGGGGAAGGCGGTCCGCGCCCAGGAGGACGCCCTCCACGTCCATCTCACCGAGCTCAAGGACCACCTCGCCCACGTCAGGACCGCCGAGGAAGGCGTCCACAAGATCCACGGGGAGCTCACCGAGGGGCGGAAGAAGCGCGGGGAGTAGGGGCTCCCCCGCTAGACTCATTAATCCCGCAGGACCGCCCTACCCCGATGAAGCTCTTCCTGGACACGGCCAACGTCGAGGAGATCCGGACCGTCGCCAGCTGGGGGATCCTCGACGGGGTCACCACCAACCCCTCCCTCGTCGCGAAGGAGTCGAGGTCGTTCGAGGAGATCCTCCGGGAGGTCTGCGGGCTCGTCGATGGCCCGGTCTCGGCCGAGGTGGTGAGCGTGGAGGCCCCGGCGATGATCGCGGAGGGGGAGCGCCTCGCGAGGATCCACCCGAACATCTACGTGAAGATCCCCATGACCACGGAGGGGCTCAAGGCCACCCGGGCGCTCCGCTCCAAGGGCATCCGGGTGAACATGACGCTCATCTTCTCCTCGCTCCAGGCGCTCCTCTGCGCCAAGGCCGGGGCGAGCTTCGTGAGCCCGTTCATCGGCCGCCTCGACGACCACGGGGAGACGGGGATGGAGCTCATCGAGGAGATCGTGACCATCTTCCGCAACTACAAGTTCACCACCGAGGTGCTCGTGGCCTCGGTGCGGCACCCCATCCACGTGAAGGAGGCCGCCCTCCTCGGCGCGGACATCGTGACCATGCCCTTCAGCGTCTTCGAGAAGCTCCCCCGCCACCCGCTGACCGACCTCGGGCTTGAGCGCTTCCTCAAGGACTGGCAGAAGGTCCCGAAGGCCTGAACGCGAAGGCAGGTACGCCCCCGTTTTCGGCGTCCACCCCCTCCCAGCGGTAGCGCAGCCAGCGGACCACCTGCCTCCCCTGCTCCCACTGGAAGCGTCGGACCAAGGGGAGCCCCGGCGGGGGAGGGGCCGCCCCGCGGAAGAGGAAGAAGCCGGCGAGGGCGACCAAGAGGGCGTCGACCTTGGCCGGGGACGCCTCCTCAGCCAACGGATGGGGGTCGAAGAGCTCCCAGGGAGGGGGGCCCCCTTGCATCGCAACGCTCGGAAGGAAGAGGAGCAGGTCGATCCAGGGAGCCCCCTGGCAGGCCCAGGGCCAGTCCACGAAGAAGACCCGGCGGGAGGTGAGGAGCACGTTGTCCTCCCGGAGGTCGCAGTGGAGGAGAGAGCGGCCGGCGGAGGCCCTCCTCCACCCCGGTTCCAGACGGGCGAGATCCCGGGCCCGCCCCCTCACCCACGGGCCGAAGGGAGCCGGCCCAGAGGCGCCCACGGCCCTCCCGCGAGCGTCCCAGTGCCCGAAGAGCGCCTGGTGCGCCCGGGCGAAGGAGGGGAGGGCCAGAGGGGAGGGGGTGAGGTCCCGGCTCGATCGATGGAGCGCGTCCAGGACCCGGGTCAGTTCCGCGCGCCGCCAGGGTAGCCGCGGGGGCCTTCCGTCCACCTCCTCGAAAGCCAGGGCGACCCAGGGCCCCTCCTCGTCCATCCAGAGGAGAGCGGGGGCGGGGGCCTTCGCCGGCAGCGCGGCGGCCACCCGCGCCTCCCTTCGGTAGAGCCCCGGGGAGTCCGGGTTCACCTCGGCGGAGACCGCCTTGAGGAAGACCCGGCGGCCATCCGCGAGCTCGAGCCGGGCGGCGACTCCGGGGGAGAATCCCCCGCGCTGGGTCCGGGCCCGGACCACGGGGGATCCCAGCCGCCCTTCCCAGCGCCTTCGGAGCGGGAGGGGGACACGACGGTAGGGCACCCGCTGCCCACGGGCCGCGGGGAACGGCCTCCGTGACACGCCGGCGGATACCCGAGCACGGGGATAAGTCCCTGGGTGGAGCCGTGTATATACCCGCCCGTGGTGAGTCCACATCCCATGGCGGAGCCCCGCGTCGAGGCTGCCCTCCGGGAGCGCGTCACGCGCTACCTCACCTTCACCGAAGGGGCCTTGAGCCGGGTCCGGGCCACGCCGCCTCGCCGGTCCTTCCTCCATGGCGGGGCGGAGGACCTGCTCGACATGGCTCGGAACTACCTCAGGGACGCCCGGCACTTCGAGGCCCAGGGGGACCTGGTCCAGGCGCTCGCCGCCGTGAGCTACGCCCACGCCTGGCTCGATGCCGGGGTCCGCCTGGGCCTTCTGGATGGGGGGGATGACGACCAGACGTTCACCCAGTTCCGGTAAGGGCGGCCCCGCCCCTTCGCGCCTCCCCCGGGGGGAGGTCGCGAGGCTCCAGCAGGAGCTGGCCCGCGAGGTCGCCGTCCGGGACCGGCTCTTCGAGATGGGGCGGAGTCTGCGGCGGGCCTCCCAGGACCTCATGCGGTCGATCCACGCCGGCTCGGCCAGCACGAGCGCGCTGGAAAAGCTCGAGGCACAGGCCCGGAGGTTCCTCGCGGAGCCCGGGGACCTCTCGCTCGGCGACGAGGCTCTCCAGGAGTACGCCGAGGCCCGCCTCCTCTGGGCGATCCGGCAGGGCTTCGAGCTTCCCTCGGCGAAGGAGCTGGGCCTTCGGGCCGGGCCCTACCTCGGGGGCCTCGCGGACGTGGTGGGGGAGGTCCGCCGGCTGACCTTGGAGGAGCTCGCCCGGGGGGAGGTCTCCCGCGCCGAGGAGAGGCTCCGCCTGATGGAGGAGCTCTACCACACCCTGATGCAGTTCGAAGCCCCCCGGGGCGTCCTCGCGCTCAAGCCCAAGCAGGACTCCGCCCGCGCCCTCGTCGAACGGACCCGGAGCGATGTCGTGCTGGCCCGGGTGCTCTCCCGGGCGGGGGCGGGGCTCGCCCTGGGCGTACCCCGGAGAGAGGAGCAGGACTAGCGAAGGGTCAAACGCCCCCACCGATGCCCATCCGGGCGGAAGGTGTCCGAGTGGAGGCAGCTTCGTCCGACCCTGAGCTCACCGTGGCCATCATCGGCGGGAGCGGGTTGTACGAGAGCGGGCTCTTCGAGCGGGAGAAGACGCACCGGGTGAGCACCCCCTGGGGCGCCCCTTCCGGCGCGATCGAGGAGGGCCATCTGGGGGGGGTCCGGACCCTCTTCCTCCCCCGCCACGGCCCCGGGCATGCCTATCCGGCCCACGTGGTGAACTACCGGGCCAACGTGGAGTCGCTCCGGTCCCTGGGAGCGCAGGCGATCCTCACGGTGAACTCGGTGGGGTCGCTCAAGGAGGAGCTCGCTCCGGGCCAGTTCGTGCTGCCGGAGCAGTTCGTGGACCTCACCCGCGGCCGCCCCTCCTCCTTCCATAACGGCGGGCACGCCTTCCACATCGGGATGGCCGACCCTTTCTGCCCCGTCCTCTCCCGTGTGGCGGACGAGGTCGCGAAGGGCTCCGGGGTCTCCCTCGTGACGGGGCGCACGTACGTCTGCGTCGAGGGCCCTCGCTTCTCCACCCGGGCGGAGAGCCGCCTCTTCCGGGGCTTCGCCGACATCATCGGCATGACCCTGGTGCCCGAGGCGCCGCTGGCCCGCGAGGTGGGGATCTGCTACCTTCCTCTCTGCATGGTGACGGACTACGACGTCTGGGCCGAGCGGCCGGTGGACGCCCGGGAAGTGGCCCGGGTGATGTCCAGCAACATCGAACGGGTCCGTCGCTGGGTGCACGACCTGGTCCCCCGCATCCCTGCCCGGAGGGAGTGCGGGTGTTCCCGGGCACCGCTGGAGGCCTCCTTCTAGCGTCGGGAGGCCCGCTCACGGGGGAAGGAAGGGAAGGAGATGGCGAAAGGGCGTGCCTCGAGGGGGCTTCCGGAGGGGGAGCGGGAGCGGATCCTCGCCTACCTCAGGCTCGGCTACTGGCGGATGCTCGGGGAGCTCGACCGGCAGCTCCATGAGAGCGGCCTGACCGCGCGCCAGTTCCTGCTGCTACGGATGCTGGGGGAAGGGAACCCCGTCAACGCTCGCGACGTGGGGGTGCGCCTCGGGGTGACCCCGGCGAACGTGAGCGGGCTCGTCGACCGGCTGGAGCGCAAGCGCTACCTCAAGCGCGCCCGGGTGGACGAGGACCGGCGCAAGGTGCGGCTCGAGATCACCTCGGAGGGGCGCAAAGCGCTCAAACGCGCCCGGCTGGAGCGCGATGAGCTGGTCCGGGGGGTGCTCGCCCGGCTCTCCCTCCGGGAGCAGAGGGCGCTCCTCCGGGCGCTGGAGAAGATGGTTGTCGCTCCGAAGGGCCCGGCGGGTCAAGGCCTCCCCGAGCCGGTCAGGCCCTAAGGACGGTGGCGCCCGCCAGGGCGTTCCCGGAGCGACGGACGGTGATGGGGATCACTCCCCGCGCGAACTCCATCTCGGCGATGGTGACCGGGTCCACGAGGTCCGCAGGGAGTTCCACGAGCATCGGGGCTCCCAGGGAGATCTGGAGCGCGCGCGCTCCAAGGATGCGCGCCCGTTCGAAGCGGGTGTAGTTCTCGGGAACCTTACCGGGCGTCAGGGGGGCCGCCTCGCTCAACAGAGTTCCTTCCCTTCGGGCACCCGGGCACGGGCCTTCGGGAGTGGAGACGGCCGACAAACTGCTTGTATTTATCGTTAGCTGGTGTTGAGCCAAGGCTCCGGGGTCCCCCCGACACCCCCGGGGACACCCCCCGGGACACCGCCGGAAGCCCGGGAGAGGGGGAAGTCCCCGCGGGGCCGCGTGTTCGTCGCTGGGTCCTTATCGGGGGGAGAGCACTGACCCCCGGGTCCCTGGAATGGATTGGCCGCTGAGCGCTGCCGGAACGGTGGTCCTGGCGCTCTTCGTCCTCACCTACGTGCTCATCGCCTGGAAGGAGGCGCATAAGACCCTCATCGCGGGACTCCTCGGGACCGCTGCCATCGTCATCGCCCTCGTCGCCGGCGCGATCCCGCTGGGGTCCGCGGGGGCGTGCGAGATCTTCGGCTACCACCCGGCCTCAAGCCCCTGGTCGATCTGCTCCTCCCAGGGCTTTGTGGGGTGGGACACCCTCGGTCTCCTCTTCGGGCTGTTCATCCTGGCCTCCCTCCTCTCCGAGCTCAAGTTCTTCAGCTATCTCGCCTTCCAGCTGGCCCGGCTGAGCCGGGGGAGGCCGCTCCCGCTCTTCCTGACCCTCTCGGTCCTCTCCTTCGTCCTCTCGGCGTTCATCAACTCCATCACGGTGATGGTGGTCCTGGCGACCCTCACCCTCGAGCTCGCCCAGGCGCTGGGGATGAGCCCCGTCCCCTACCTCCTGGCCGAGATCTCCTGCGCGAACATCGGGGGGGCCTCGACCTTCGTCGGGGACCCTCCGAACGTCATCCTCGGGACCTACTTCAACCTCAATTTCACCGACTTCCTCGTCTACGCCGCCCCTCTCGCCATGGCCTCCCTCGGCGTGACGCTCCTGCTCTTCTGGCTCCGGTCGAAGGGGGAGTTCTTCCGGCCCAGGGACCTTCCGGGCGGGAAGGGAGCGGAGCTTCCCTCCCCCCCCCGGCTGGACCGGACGCGCGTCTCCTACGCTTTCGGCGTCTTCGCCCTCACCATCGGCCTGCTGGCCTTCAACCAGTACCTGCCTCCTTCCGTCGGGGAGATCGGGCTCATCGGGGCGGCCTTGGGACTCGTCGTGGCCGGCCCCTCGCGGGCGTGGCCGCTGCTGCGGGGCGTGGACTGGTCCACGCTGCTCTTCTTCGTCTTCCTCTTCCTGTTGGTCGGCGGCCTCGCGGCCACCGGCGTCATCCACCTCCTGGCGCAAGGGCTGGCGGCGGCCGGGGAGGGGAACGTGCTCCTCACGGCCTCCCTGCTGCTCTGGGTGATGGGTCTCCTCTCCTCGGTGGTGGACAATGTCCCACTGGCGGCGGCCGCAGCTCCGATCATCTCCTCGCTGAGCCGGATCAAGGGAATGCCCATCGGCAGTCTGGTCTACGCCACGGCGGTGGGGACGGACGTGGGGGGGAACGGGACCCCGGTGGGAGCGAGCGCGAACGTGACCGGGCTCGCCATCGCGCGCCGCGCCGGTGTCACCATCTCCTGGAGGAGGTACATCAAGGACGCCTTCCCGATCATGATCGCCTCGCTGGCCGCGGCGAACCTGGTGCTGTACTTCTACCACTGAAGGGATCCGGCCAGCGCATCGGTTCCCCTCGAGGCGGTCGTCAGGTGCGGGGACCCCATCCGGCCCGCACTATGCAGGTGGAGCGATTTCCTGGAGCTGTACTGAGAGGAGCGAGAGGGTCCCTGGGAAGTGGCTATCGACCGCGCGGAACTCCACGTTTGGCAGCCCGTTGGTGACATTCACCTCTAGGCTGAAGGTCTGGGGAGTTCCGGGGGGAAGGGACGTCGGTCCCACCGGCATCTGCGCGAGGACAGTCCTCGCGCTCTCCCCCGTCACTTCGAGAGTGACTCCGCTGGAGGAGTTCCACCCGGACGCGGCTATTTCGAAATCGACCCGATACGTTCCCGGGGAAAGGTAGGCGTACGGACCGTACCACGCAAGCTGGTCTTCCGTGAGATCTTGGACCGTCCGGCAACCGTCCCCACAGGAGGTGGTCGCGTTGGGGAAGAGGAACGAGGATCCCTCGTAGTGCTGCTCGTCAGGGACGTAGTAGCGGAGCGGTCCATGGTATCCGCGTTCGATGAGCCAGATTCCGCTGGCCTCGCCCAGGGTCCCGTAGCCTCCCGTGCCATAGAGCTGGTGCAGGATCTGGGAGACGCTAGTGTTGTACGGAGCAGCCCCCTCGGAAGAGAAGAAGGAGTAGGGGAGCGGCGCGGGATTCCCGATGACGTAGTCCGGGTGGATCGGCATCCACGAGCCGTTGTACGACTGATAGGTCAGGTTGTAGGCGACGATCCCGAAGGGGCCCGGGACCATCGGTTGGGATGAGCCCGGGAGGAGAGGACGGGGGAGCAGCTCCGGCATGTTGTTCTGGATGATGACCGACGCGTTGGAGCGCGGGATGAGGTTGGAGAGCGCTCCCAGCTCCTGGTAGAGGGAGGGGTTGTAGCTGAGGAGGGATCCGGTCTCATAGTTGGCGGGGGGAAGGTCGTTGAACGGACCGTAGGGAAGGAGGAAGAGACCGACCACCAGCGTCGAACCGAGCGCGATCGAGGTCACCACGAGGGGGAGCGAGACCCGGAAGCGTTTACGTCTCGAAGCAACGCGGGGGGGAAGCGTCGAGGAAGGCGGGGTTGCCCCCCGGTCGAGATTGGTGCGGGGGGCGGAGGAGATTCTTCGCCACGTCCGGGAGATCCAGTCGGAGCCTTCCCGGAGACGGTCCAGACCTTCGATTGCCCCCAGGAAGACGAACGGGATGAGGAGGAAGACGTGCCAATCGGTGAGGACGCCGGGGTAGGTGTATCCCGGGTACGAGGCGAAGAGCTCGAGGAAGAAGTATGGGAGGCAGTAGACGAGCCAGTGGGGGGAGAGGAAGGGAAGGAGGGCGAGGGGGGCGAGGAGAAGCAGCAGAAAGAGGACCTGGACCCCAAGATCCGATCCCATGCTCGTGCTCGAGGCATGGGCTGCCAGCAGCGCTTGACCGAAGGAACCACTCAGTCCAGAGGTGAGAGCATTCCCCCCCAGGAGCAAGGCGGAGGCAAGGAAAAGGCCGACAGCGAACCATGCCGGCGGGGGAGTTACGGCGTACCGGAGGACACCGTCCCAGAGGTTTCCTTTGGCTCCGGGGTGCTCCCCGACCGGGGCCCGGCTCATGGCCTGCTGGGACTTCTGTCGCCGGGCCCAACTCACCAGCAACAACTCCACCGCCAACAGGCCCGGGTAGACGGCGAGTGGGAACCAAAGGACCCCCGCAAGAACGAGACAGAAGAAGGAAGTCACGAACCTCGCGCGGAGCAACAGATAGACCCCGGCCAGGAAGAGCGGGATGAAGAACGCCTCGATGTGATAATCGGAGAAGTTCACAGCGGCTACCGGAAAGTAGAGGTAGTAGAGGGCGGAGAAGGAGACGGAGACGACTGGGGAGAGTCGGAACTGTCGGGCGAGGAAGAACACGAGGATTCCTCCGAGCCCAAGCGAAGCGGCCTGGATGGCCACCATCGCCTGGATCCCTGAGAGCGCGAAGGGCCAGAAGACAAGGTTACCCCCGCTCTGAACCAACTCCAGAAGGAAGGAGTATGACGGTCCCGGGGCGGAAAAGACGAGCCAACCGGACTCAACGAAAGTCCCGAGATCGAAGACCGAAGCGCGGAGGGCGTAGATCCGGAGCTCCGAGAGATAGGTCCAGACCACGACATAGGCGAGGTAGCCGGCAAGAACCCAGGCGAGTCCGGAGGGCCAGCGATCTTGGAAAGGTCTCCTCTTCGATGCAGGGGACGCGGGATCCCCGAGAGTGGCGGAAGCGGTGTTGAGCCCCTGGGCCGTTGACCTCGGGGGATCTGGCTCGGGATTGCTCGCCCCTCCTTCCGTTGGGACCATTGCTCCAGTTCCAGGGAGGTAGGGGGAATGCACAGTCATGGGGAAGGTGAGATTCGGACCTGGCCGACCCCTGCCCGGACCAGGGCGGTTCTCGCAAGCCCGGGGGAGATCAGCGAGAGGAGGCCCAGGGCGGAGGTGCCCAAATTTACCCGGGGTTCATATTGATTCCAGTGAGGAAGGAGGCCGATCGTCCCCTCCGCGAGTTCCCCCCGCGAGGGCTGATCCCTCACAAGGGCTCGAAGGAGCTCGAAGAGGCGGACCCCTCTCTCTGCGAAGTCGGCAACTTCGACCCGCGTCGGAACCATCTTCCGGGCGGCCCGCAGCATGGCCTCGTAGGCCCGGATGCGAAAGGCACACTCCCGACCCAACGAGCTCAGCTCCTCCGGTCGGACCTGCCAAGACCCCCCTGGCGGAGGGCCCTCCGGGAGCCGATAGAGGACAAGGGGCGTGGGATCGAAGACCATCTCGTTCGCGAGGGCGAGCGCGCTGAGGAAGAAGAACGTGTCCTCGGAAGCTTCGATCTCGGAAAGGTATGGGAGCATGGGGTCCAGGCACTCCCGCCGAAGGGTCAGCGAACTGTCGTTGAAGCCGAAGCGATACCGGCCCATGGAACGCGGCCATCGATCCTCGCGCCGTACCCGCACGACCTGGAAGCTGGTCGGTCGAAGGGGCCGGAAGCGTCCGGAAGGGCCCTGGGGACCTTCCGAGAAATACTCCACCCCGGTCCGGTGCAACCCGACCTCCGGCCGCCCGAGCATGTGGCGTTCCACGGACCTGAGCTTCCCAGGTTCCCACAGATCGTCGTCATTGAGGAAGGAGATGACCTCGCCCGAGCAGGCCTCAATCCCCCGAGCGAAGAAGGGTCCCTTCCGAGGTTCGGGGACTCGGAGTTCACGAAACGGGACGCGTGAGTCTCCGATCGTGAGGTTGGTCCCCGACGACCGGTGTCGATCCGTGAGGAGGATGAGCTCGCGGGGGGGCAGCGCCATCCTCTGGGCCTCGACCGATCGGATGGCCTCCTCTAAGTGTGGGCTCTTCCCGTAGGCGGAAAGGAGGATCGAGATCCGTTCCCGGGTTGATCCGCGCTCGTCGAAGGGGTCTTCGCTCGGAGCGGCCGACGGCCCCCCTCCCATCGCTAACCGATGCCCGGACCGGGTCGACTGACGTGCCCCTCCGAGGGGAGCACCCCGTGAGCCCGCGGGACGGCGCGGGGTGCCGGGAGCTTGCTCCAAGCGGCGTAGGGGTGGGGCTCGGCGAGCAGGCCGACCCACCGGTCCGCGACCCTCAACGTGTCGAACTCCTTGGCGACCTCCACGCAAGCTGCGCTCATTCGTGCGATGGGGGCGCCCTGCTCCCAGAGCTGCTTGGCCCGGGAGACGAGTTCCTCGCGGGAACCCGTAAGCCACCCGGTGACGCCTTGGCGGACCGTCTCCGAGGGGCCCTGGGTTCCGTAGGTGAGCACGGGGGTCCCACAGGCCATGCTCTCCACGGGGACATATCCGAACGGCTCGGCAGTGAACGGGAAGAGGGTGAAGCGAGCGTTCGAATAGGCTGCCACCAGCTCCTCTTCCGTCAGATGGCCCAGAAGCTGGACCTGGGGAAGGTCGCGGAGGTACCTCACGGCGCTCTCGAGCTTGGCCCCGAACGCGCGGATGGGGATTCCCTGCTGGGCGACCCCATAGAGGGCCTCAAGGTCGGTTTCCTTTCCGATGTAGGCCAACACGTAGTCCCGAGACGGGGAATCGGTCGAGGGCGCGTAACGGTGGGTATCTACCGGAGGAGGGATGATCCCGTCGACGCGGATGCCTAGGGTGCGGTAGATGTCCCGATCGAAGCCCGAGTTGGCCACGATGAGCCGCGATGCCGCGATGAATCGCCCCAGGTAACCTCGCTCGAGCAAGCGGACGAGAGGAAGCGAGAACCTTGCGGCGATCTTGTGGTGGACCTCCAGACAGGGAAAGATACCCTCGAGCGTCTGGGCGATCGTCCCCTGCGCGAACCAGGCTGCGCAAGGGGAGATCAGGGTGTTCGAGAAGTTGAGGACGTTCGGGCCAGAGGGAACGAGATCCGCCACCCGAGACGAGTGGAAGGGAGTGATCATCCAGTCCAGCAGATATCCCACGGACTGGCTGCCCGGGGGCGCAGGGACACCCAGGTCAATGGGGCGAACCCCGCTTTCCCTCAGGCGGCTTTGGAGGCGGGGGGAGATTCGCAGGGCGACCAGATCCACCGGGACCTTGCGGGCAAGCGCTTCAGCCACCAGCAACGCAGGGCGAGCAGAACCGTAGTCGTTGACCAAAGGGTCGGACAAGACGGTGATCGTAGAATTCTCCGCCATGAGTTTCGAAGTCGCCGATAAGTTTGTTTGCGGAGGACTTTAGGTTTGGTCTGCTACGGGTCGGAGAGCCCCGTCCCTCGAAATCGTGATAGACAGTGTGTGGCACGGCGGGTGGTTCGAGACCTCCCGATACTGAGGGGCCGTTGTCCCTTTCCGGGGGGGGGATGAAGCCCAATCCCATCGAGGTCGGAGGTCAACGAACATACCTGGAAGGAACCCGAGACTCAATATATAGTCCTGAGCCCGCATGCTCGGGCGCACGGATGCCCGGGACTTCATTACTCTACACCAAGGTCAAGCTCAGGTGTTGATACTTTAGGCATTTGGGATCAAGGGGCTACAGCCCGGTGGAGACTTAGGCACCGTGGTCACTCGAGGACCAAGGTAGGGCTAGACCTCTTGAAAGATC
>JAKATE010000164.1 GCA_021828085.1 Thermoplasmata archaeon
TGGGCCGTGATGAGCATGCGGAGCGTCTGGGGCCAGCGTTCCTTGACCTCCATGAGGAAGGCGATGCCGTTCTCCTCGGGCATGATCTGGTCGGAGAGGACCAGGTCGAAGCTCCCCTTCTGGAGCTGGGCGACCCCCTGGCGCGCGTCCTCCGCGAGCGCCACCTCCGCGTCGAACTCCTGCGCGTGGGTCAGGGTGTGCTCGAGCAGCGTCCGGATGTCCTCGTCGTCATCGACCACCAGGATCCGGTAGCGCTCGCGCCCCGGGGAACCGGCCGGGTGTCCGCCGGCAGCGCTCGCGGGGGAGGCCTCGTGGGTCGTCATGGTAGCGCCCGGAACTGCATGCCCCCGGGCGGGAGACCGCCCGGAACGGCTGCTGACGAGTTCTTGGGCTGGCTCACATATAGACTTTGCCCCCTCGCGGAGCACGCGGGGACCGCGGAAGCTCTGTAGCTCCTCGAGGATGCGACCGGCCCGCTGGCAGCTCCGAAACACTGAGCGAGGGCCGGGGAGAGCGGGGGCGGCGTCCCTTACGGTCGTGGGGCCCGGGGACCGAAGGGCTCATCCTGGCGGGTTTGTAACAGGGTCCATGAGCGGAGCTGGGAAGCTCTGGGTGGGGAGCGTCGTCCTCGAGACCCGACCGGCCGCGTTTGCTCGACTGGTCGAGTTCTGGTGCGCTGCGCTGGGCTACCTTCCGCGCGAGCCCCTGGGGGACTGGGCTCTGCTGCAGGACCCGGAGAGGTCAGGGCCGAACATCGCCATCCAGCAGGCGCGGGAAGGGGACGACGTTCCCGGACCTGCGGGCCGGTTCCACCTGGACCTCTACTCGAGCGACTGGAGGGGGGAGGTCGAACGGCTCGTTCGACTCGGCGCCACCGTGGTGGAGCCGGAGCAGGAGGGACGGGACTTCGTCACCCTGGCCGACCCCGAAGGGAACATCTTCGACGTCATCAAGGCGAGCGGATACAAGTTCGGTCAGCGGAGCGACTGAGCGGTCCCCTGCTTCTCCGGGGCTGGCGGTTCAGAGCGCCCGTTCGATCCGCCCGACGCACTCCTCGACGCTGAGGAGGTCCGTCCGGAGCGTCAGATCGGGGTGCTCGGGGGCCTCGAAGGGATCGTCGATCCCGGTGAGGTGGCGCATCTCCCCGGCCCGGGCCCGGTGGTACATCCCCTTCGGGTCGCGCGCCTCACAGACCTCGAGCGGACAGGCCAGATGGACCTCGAGGAGGCGGTCCCCGAGGCGGGCGCGTGCCTCCTCCCGGGAGGCCTGGTAGGGCGTGATGAGCGCCACCACCACGAACACGCCGTTGCGGGAGAGGACCTCGGCGAGGAAGGCCACCCGACGCGCCTGGGCGAGACGCCCCTCCCGGTCGTAGCCGAGGTCGGAGGAGAGGTTCCGTCGGATCTCGTCCCCGTCCAGTCGGTCGGCCACCCGGCCGCTCCGGCGGAGCCGGGGGACCAGCGCGTCCGCGAGGGTGGTCTTCCCGGCCCCGGGGAGTCCCTCCAACCAGATGACGCGGCCGGGGGCGACCATCATCTGCGCCATCCTTCGATCTTCCTTCCCTGCATCGTCGGCGGGATGGGCAGCCCCATCAGGTCGAGGAGCGTGGGGGCGACATCGAGGATGCTCTCCTGCGGGCCAGGACCTCCCGAACCCTCGGGGGCGGAGGGAGGGACGTGGAGGTAGAAGCCGTTCCAGTCGTGCACGGCGTCGTCCGGTCCGGTGTCGTTCTCCTCGAGGAACCACCGGTGGTGGCCGAGGGTCCCGGCGGACCGGTAGTCGAGGTCACCGAAGTACGCCATGAGGTCCGGGGCGTCCCCCTGGACCGAACGGTAGGCAGTGTGAGGGTCCACGAGGCGGAAAGGCAGGGGGGAGCCGTTCGGGCTCCGCACCTGGGTGAGGTCCTGGGCCAGCTCGGAGACGAGGGAAGGAATCTGGGAGGGAGGGACGACTCCCTGAGGTTCCCGTCCGACCACGTTGAAGAAGAGGCGCGCGTAGTATCCCCCCGCCCCCCAGACGCGCGTGCGCGTCCAGTCCACCGGGGAACTTTCCAGCGGGGTCCCGGCCGGCACGTCCTCCCGGAGCGTGAGGTATCCCCGGTCGCGCAGCCACTCGTTGGTGCAGAAGCACCCGGCCATGGCCTTCGATCCGTGGTCGCTGGCGAGGAGGAGCTCGCTCTCCGGGTCGAGGACCTCGAGGAGCCGTCCCACCCCCTCATCGACCGCCGCGTAGAACTGCTCGAGGACCCCGGGAAAGGCCCGAGGATCGTAGCGGGGATGGTGCGGGTCGAAGAACTTCCAGAAGGCGTGGTGGAAGCGGTCCGGGGCGATGTCGTGGACGGCGAAGAGGTCCCAGCGCTCCTCCTGGTAGATCTCCCGCGCGAGCGCCCAACGCTGCCGCTCCAGGGCCAGGAGCCCCCGGAAGACGCCCTCCCGGTCCTCTTTGCGGAAGGGGAGGTCGAAACGCAGCGGTTCGCCAAGGGCGGACTCGTAGCGCGCCCGGGCGGAAGGGGGATGGACGGAGTCCATCGCCCCTTCGGGGGTGAAGAAGTCCCCCACGTACACCCCGTTCACGGCGGGCGGCGGATACCCCGGGGGCATTCCCACCACCGCCACCCGGAGTCCGCGTCGGGAGAGCATCTCCCAGAGCGGGGGTCGCCGGAGGGAGGCGGGGGTAGGCGTGTAGTAGTCCGCGTATGAGCCTGCGCGTCGGTGCCGGAAGCCGTAGAGTCCGAGCTCTCCCGGGTCCGCGCCGGTGAAGAGGACCGCCCAGGCGGGGACGGTGATGGGAGGGTCGCACGTCCGAAGGGCGCCGTAGCGCCCCCGGCGGAGGAGGGAGGAGAGATGCGGGAGCTTCCCCGACAGGCGGTCGAAGAGCAGCGAAGGGGGGACGGAGTCCAGGCCCAGCACCGCGAGCCGCCGCATCGGGGATTGGGGTAGCCCGCCGACTTAAAGCTGTGAACCGGCGTCGGGGACGGGAAGGATGCCGGTCCGCAAGGCTCAGGTCCCCCGGAGAGACGGAGGGGAGCCGGCTACCGGGGACGCGGAGGTCCTTCGCTGAGGTCGCATGAGAGTTCTCCGTCTCAACGATTGGACGGGCCCCCCGGGGGGAGCCGAGGCCTACATCCGGAGCGTCGGAAGGGCCCTGGAGGCCGAAGCCCACCCCCAGCACCTCATCAGCCTCACGAACGTCCCCGCCGAGGTCCATCGGCCCGAGCCCTGGGAGGAGGTCTTCCGCATCGAACCGCTCGGGGCGAGGAGGGTCCTCGAGGACCTGACGGACTCGCCCCGGCTCGAACAGGTCCTGGACGCCGCGTGGAGGAGCTTCCATCCGGACCTCCTCCATCTTCACCACTTCGACAGCCAGTTCGCTACCGTGGCGCGCTGGCTCTCCCGGGTGCCTACCCCCCTGGTGATGACCGCGCATGACGCGAAGCTGGTCTGCCCGATCGGGACCCTCACCCTGCCGGACGGTTCCACCTGCGAAGGACGGATCCTCCCCCGCTGCCAGTTCACGGGATGCGAGGTGGGGTGGGGGCTGCCCTACAAGCTCGCCCAGGACCGGGTCTTCCGTACCACGGTCCTTCCCCGCGTCCGGCTCTTCCTGGCCCCGAGCCGGGCCGCCCAAGGGATCCTGGAGCGCAACGGGCTCGGCCCCGTGAGGGTCCTCCCTCCCTTCATCGAGGAGAGCCCCGGGGCCCTTGACCGCTCCGCGCCCCTCCAGGCGGGTCCGCCCGTGATCGGGTTCCTCGGAAGGTTCGAGCCCTACAAGGGGGCCTCGGTCCTTCTGGAGGCCTTCCACACCTTCCGGGAGACCCACCGGGGCGCGAGACTGCTCCTGTGCGGGAGGGGCCCGGAGGAGCCGCGCCTCCGGCAGCAGGTCGAGCGGTTGGGTCTGGGAGAGGCTGTGGAGTTTCCCGGCTGGGTGGAAGGGGAGCGGAAGGAGGAGTTCTTCCGGCGCATCCATCTACTGGCGGTCCCTTCGATGGGCTACGAGAACTTCGGGCTCATCGGGCTGGAGGCGATGATGAGGGGCCGCGCGGCCCTCGGGAGCCGCCTTGGGGGGATCCCCGACTGGCTGGAGGATGGGGAGAACGGGCGACTGGTCCCCCCCGGCCAAGTGGACGCCTGGTCGAAGGCACTGGAGGAGGCGTTCGGCTCGCCGGAGACCCTGGCACGGTGGGGGGAACGGGCCCGGGAGCTCTACTGGGACCGGTTCCGCCCGGAGCGACACGTTCGGGAGATCGTAGAGATCTACTCGG
>JAKATE010000165.1 GCA_021828085.1 Thermoplasmata archaeon
GCCCCGGAGTTGGTGAAGAACACCTTCTTCGGGTTCTTCCCCGGGGCGATCTTCGCGAGCTTCTCCGCGAGGCGGACCTGGATCTCGTAGTAGAAGTCGGTCCCGGCGAAGTGCATGAGCTCCTGCGCCTGCTTCTGGACCGCCTGGACCACCGTCGGGTGGCAGTGGCCCGTTCCGAGCACTCCGACGCCGCTGGTGAAGTCCAGGAACCGGTTGCCGTCGACGTCCGTCACCCAGACGCCCTTGCCGCTCTGGGCGACGACGGGGGCGGTCTTCGTGGAGGTCATCAGGTACTGGGTGTCCTGCTCGACCACCGCCTTGCCCTTCGGTCCCGGGATGGGCGTCCGGATGACGACCCCACGCGATCCCTTTCCGGCCCCTTCCGCCGCCTCGGCCACAGCTACCGTCCGCTTCGCCGCCGTCGACATGGCTTTACGCTCCTCGAGCGCGACGGGGAGGCCGGGGATAAAGGTTGGGCGGTCGCGGCCACCTTTGGCACGCAAAACGGAGCCCCCCGCCGCTATCCGGGGGAGGCGGGCTCACCTCGAGGTCCCCCGGTTCAGTTATATGGAGGGTGGGGATGCGCATATCTACGGACTTTTCAGGGGGGTTGAGGTCTGAAGGGATCTGGCGGTGCTTCCCCCGAGGGGGGCGCGCCCGTGGCGAGCGCGACGGCCCGCAATCACCTTGCCCGCTTGTGCCGAGGTTTCCTGCTCGCGAGGGAGGAGGACCCCCGCAG
The DNA here is from genome assembly GCA_021828085.1 of Thermoplasmata archaeon. GTDB lineage: Archaea > Thermoplasmatota > Thermoplasmata > Lutacidiplasmatales > UBA184 > JAKATE01. The sequence goes on from JAKATE010000165.1 coordinate 740, forward strand.
GGCCGAGGCGTTCCTCGTGAGCTTCCTCTCCGAGCTCGACGGCCCCAGGTCCAACGGCCCGTCCTCGGGCCCTGCTTGGCGCAGGGACTGAGGTCCCCCCGCCCGCTCAGCTTTCCTTGTCGGAAGCGGGGCCCATCCGGCCCATCTCGCGCATGCGTTCCTCGCGCCGGGTGATCTGCATCTCGCGGATCCTGAGCTGCGCGTCGAGCTTCTTGAGCTCCCCCTCGCGCGCCTCCAGGTCCTCGTCCTTCTTCTTCGCGAACTGGAGCTTCAGGGTGAGCTCCGTGTCCTTCCGGGCCACCTCCTTCTTCGTTTCCTCGATGCGGGCCTGCTCGGTCTGCAGGAGCCCCAGCAGGTACCCGACCTGAGCTGGGCCCCCTCCTCCACCCCCTCCGCCGGCGGCGGGGGTGGTGGGCGAACGGGGAGCGCCGGAGGCTGAGCTCGAAGACCCTTCCCCCCCGGAGCTGGGAGCTGGGGCGGGAGTGGACGGAGCTGCAGGGGCCGAGGCGGGGGGAGAGGCAGCCTGCCCTTGAGGGGGTTCGACGTCGGGGCGGCCGCTGGCCTCCGCGCCCTCCGCGAGGCGGAGCGCCTGGCGCAGGAGGCGGGCCACGGCCTCGAGCTTGACCGCCTCACCGCTCGGCAAGGTCCGATGCTGAGAACCCTCCGGCACTCGACTCCCTCGGTCTGCCCACACCGGGCCGTATAGAAGAATGCTAGGTGGGTCGACACCTGCTCACAGGCCGTCCTCGTCGTCCCCTGCGGAGGGGCCTTCGGCGCGGTCGTCCCAGGAGCTCGTGACCCCGGCCGGGAGGGAGGATCGCCCCTCCGAGGGGGCCTCGGCCTGGGGCGGGCGGTGCGAACGGTGCCTCGCGACACCCACCGCGACGAGGACCACGATCACGACCAGGAGCAGGCCCATGACCTCCAGGGCGGAGATCGGGAGGCCGAAGAGGCCCCCGCCGGAGGTGCTCTGGAGGTTGGCCACGAGCGTCCCGTTCCCCTGGACGGTCACGATCGTCGAGGCCGCACTCGGATTGGAGACGCTGACCCCTCCGGTGGAGCTCCAGGATCGGAACGCGTACCCGGAGGGGATCGACAGCGAGACGGGGTAGCTGCTGGCCGCGACCAGCGCGGCCGTTCCCGGGGTGTAGGCGGTCGAGCCGAACGTGAATGTTGCTCCGACACCCGACGGCGAGGTCGAGAAGGCCACCTGGTAGAGGGTGCCGACCCCGCTCCCGAGCACGTCCAGCGAGAGCGTCCCGTTCCCGGAGATCTCGAGCAGCGTCGTGGGCGCGTTGGAGACCACCTGGACCCCGCCGGTCGTGAACCAACCGGCGAAGCTGAAACCCGGGCCCGGCAGCGCCTCGACGGGGTAGACCCCCTCGCGGAGCGTCGTCGACGAACCGCCCGCGAAGGCCGAACCGTTCACGCTCACGTTGGCCCGCCCGGTGGGGGTCACGATCACCCCCATCCCGAACAGCGAGGGCCCCGCGAACTCCGCGGTCACGTTCCCCGCTCCGCTGAGCTGGAGCACCGTGGAGGCGGAAGTGAGGCTCGTCACGGCGAGCGTGCTCGGGTTCGAGAGGTTCCATCTCGCGAAGTAGAACCCGGGGGAGGGGGTCGCGAGGAGCGCGTAGGACCCCGCCAGAAGTTGGGAAGTGGTCCCCGAGGCCGTCGCGACCCCGTTGACGCTGAGCGTCCCGGTCCCCGGCGGCCCGGCGAGGAACTTGACGAGGACCGTCCGTCCGACGCCCACCGTCACGTTCGTGGGCGGCGTGACGGAGCGGCCCCCGAGGGCGTCGAAGACCCCGACCAGGATCTGGTGGCTCCCCGGAGAGGTCCAGCGGAAGGCGCAGTAGGGAGTGGTGGAGCAGCTTCCGACCGGCGTTCCATCGCTCGACCATGCGTAGGCGAACGGCCCCAGGCCCCCCGTCACGGTCACGGTCGCGTTGAGCGTAGCCCCCGCCGCGAGGCTCGCGGTGGGAGAGGGGGAGAGGGTGGCCAGGACGGATGGGAGGACGGAGACGTTGGCGTGGGGGCTCACCGCCCGGAACCCGGTCGTGTCGTTCGCCTCGACCCAGACCTGCAACGCACCGACCGCGAGGGGGGTCCACGAGGCCGTCGAGGAGCTCCCGTAGGCGATCACGGTCCCCCCGGCGGCGCTGGAGAGGAACCCGTAGGAGTCGCGAGTGCCCACCCCTCCCGTCGCCACGCCCGAGAGGTTCGTCGTCACCCCGACCTCCACCTGCAGGGCGGGAGCCGGCTGGAACGAGACCGTGAGGGGAGCGACCACGGTCACGTGGAACGGTGGGGCGGAGGCCGCTCCGCCGAGCGCGTCGGTCAGGTTGAGGAAGAGGTTCGCCCACGCCCCCGTCGGGAAGGCGACGGAGCAGTCCGAGGTGGCCTGACAGTACGGGAGCGGGGTGCCGTTCAGGGACCACTGGTAGGTGAACGGGGCCCCTCCGCCCACGAACGTGGCCCGGAACGTGTCGTTGGAACCCTGATCGACCTGGGCGGGCCCGCGCCAGGCCGAGAAGGAAGGGGGGGCGAGGACGGACAGGTTCGCGTGCGGGGAGACCGACGTGCGGCCGGAGGCGTCCACGACAACGGCCCACACCGGGTAGACGCCGGGGGTGCTCGCGGTGAGGTTGCAGGTCGCCGCGCACGGGCTGCCCACCACGGTGAGCCCCGGGACCTGCCAGGTGACGGTGTACGGCGCGCTCCCGCCTCCGACGGCCAGCGCGAGGAGCGCCGGGGTCGAGCCGATCTCGGTTCGGGTGGACGTCGGCGAAAGGATGGCGGTCACGCCCTCGGCGACGGTCAGGTTGGTGTGCGGAGCGACCGCCACGTTGCCGTAGGAGTCGTTCGCGGCCACCCAGAGCTGGTACACCGCGGGGTGAAGTGGGGTGAACGTCGCCGTGCCCGAGGGGCCGGAGAAGAAGCTCGTCGGCGAGGCGCTTCCGTTCACGAAGAACGTGTAGGAGTTCCCCCCGGCGCCCCCAACGACCGTGGCCGCGACCGCGGTTCCAACCCCGACGGTCCCCACGGCGTTCGGGGAAGGGGAGACGGAGGCGGACATCGAGGGGTCGACCGTCTCGTTGAGGTGAGCGCTCACCGCCGTGTTCCCGTACGCGTCGCGGACATCGACCCACACCTGGTGGGACCCGACGGCCCCCCAGGAGAGCGTGCAGGAGGTCGTCGTGCAGCCCGGCTGCGCGCTCCCGTCCACGTACCAGGTGTAGGTGAGCGTGGGAGAGCCTCCCCGCTCCAGCGCGTTGAACGTCACGCTCTTTCCGACGAGGACCACCGGCGAGGGGACCGAGGCCGAGATCGTCGGGAGCGGATGGACCCAGACGTTCCACGCGAGCGCGTTCATGGCGAGCTGCTCCCGCGGCCCGCTGGAGAGCGCGTCGACGAAGATCGTGGCGGGGTCCGCGAGGGTGGGCGGGTTCAGCAGGTCGTAGGTCAGGTACGACAGCCCCCAGAC
>JAKATE010000166.1 GCA_021828085.1 Thermoplasmata archaeon
CCGTTGGCCCCGGCTGGACCTTCTGCCAGAGCTGCGGAAGCCCGCTCCAGGCGTCGTCCCCCCCGCCGCGTGGACCCTATCCCACGAGCGGTTTCGGGCCTCCCACCCCACCGCCGGCGGCCCCGACCCCCGGACCGGTCTACCCCCCGAGCGCCCCTCCTCCCTACGCGCCCCCTCCGGGACCCGTCCCGGCCAGCTATCCGTCGACCTCCCCCTACGTGACCCCGTCCGGCACCGGGATGGGACCGGGCATCTCCCCCCCGCCCGGCTCGGCGCCCCATCGCCACACCGGCGTGATCATCGTCGTAGCGATCGTCGTCGTCCTGGTCCTCATCCTGGTCCTCTACCTCGGATTTCATTCAAGTTCGCCGGGTCCGCCAGCGACGGTCACGTGGTCCGGGTTGGCGGTGACCTGTTACGGCTGCACGGTCGGCACGTGGATATCCCCTGGCACTCAGTGGGTGATCGACTCCGGGACGTACGAGTGGGATGAATGGGGTTGTCTCAATATCGGGTGCAGCGAGGTGCTCACCATCACCGGGACTTTCAGTTCGACCAGCGCGGTCACGCTCTACCTGTTCACTCCCAGCGAGTACTACGACTACCATGTGAACGGGACCGTGGCGTCGTACATTTACACCACCGGCTCGGTCGTGGTCGGGAGCATCTCCACGAACGTGGCGGGCGGGGATTACTACATCGTCGTGCAGAACTGAGACGGCGGTCCTAAGGGCTCTCGGAAGCTCGCGGCCCAGGCTCTCTACACGAGGGCGGGGGTGCGGGGCGAGCGACCGCGTACGCCCACGGGGTCGGGAGATTCACGCTCGTCGACCCGCCCCCTGGAGACGCTCCCCTGGGGTCCTCGCCCGGTCGAGCCGGGGAGCCTCGGGCCCCCGGAGGCGATAGACGTAGCGCGTCAAGCTCGCATGGACCCGCTGGGCGACCCCCAGACTCTCCCCCTGCCACCCCGGGGGGAGCGGGAGCTCGGCCCTTTCGTGCGGAAGGAGCAGGATCGCTGTCCCCTGGGGCGCGACAAGCTCGGGAAGGAGGGCGAGGAGCCGGTCCCACAGCTTCCGGGGATCCTCCTTCCCGGAGGCCGAAGCCCTCCCGTAGGGAGGGTCGGTCACGAGCCCGTCCGCCCTTCGGCCGGAGGGGAGCCGGCCCGGGAGCTCGTCCAGGTCCACGATCCAGGCCTGGGCGACCGACACTCCTACGGCCCCGAAGTTGCGCAGCGCCCCCTGCACCATCTTCGAGCTCCGATCCCCGATCCAGGCCTCGTAACCGAGGAGCGCTCCCTCGATCGGGATGGCCCCGGTCCCGCAGAACGGGTCCAGGATCACGCCGCCGGGGGGGACCTCCGCGAGGTTGACGAGGCTCCGGGCGAGCCAGGGGGGCAGGGTGACGGGTTGACGGAAAGGGAGACGGGCGGAGCGGCGCGAGCGGAGCGCGGCACGGTCCGCGCGTCGCACCACCTTGAGCAGCGACCCCTCCGGAAGTTCCGACGGCTCCCGGGCCGTATCGAAGACGAGCTCCAGGTCGAGGTCGGGCCGCTCGAGGTCGACCTTCCCACCCCCTTCCACGAACTCCCGCCCCAGGCGCCGGATCCATTCCTCCCGGCGCCCGGGGGGCGAGCCCGACCGGACGCGCAGACGGACCGTGCCCCCGCCCTTCCCTTCCTTCCGAAGGAAGGTCGAGAGACGTTCCAGGGAGCCCCGGGCCACCGACCGGTAGACCGCCCGTCCGTTCCCCAGGCTCGACCCGAGCGCCGAGGCGGCCTCGCGGCCGGGCAGCTCGACCCGCTCGAGACCCGCCAGGGGCTCCCCGGCGGAAAGGCTTCCCCCGAGTCGACGCAACACGCTCGCGAGCTCATGGCGGGCCAGGGCCGGGTTCGCCCGGGTGAGCTCGACCAGGAACCGCTCGTCGTTCACCTCTCCTCTTCCGACCCCGTTTCGGTCCCCGGGGGAGCTCCCAACGCCCGGGAGATGGTCTCCCGGATCTCGCGGGTATGTCCCCCCTCCCAGTACGCCTGTCCGCACCTCTCGCACGAGTAGACCGGCTCCCCCGAGGCCCATCGGTCCTCCGGCACCCCGCGGGGAGGGACCGGGAGGGAGCGGTCGGCCTCCACGAGCCTTCCGTTGCAGACCGAACAGTGGACGAATCGGACCTCGCGGGAGAGCCCCGGGAAGGCCCGGGAGAGCTCCCGGAGCTGCCCCTCGACCTCCAGACGGTGGAGGAGGATCGCCCCGGGGGTCCTCCTCGCGAGAAGGACGTCGCGGGTGACGAGCCGACGGCCGTCCCTGCGGGCCCGCTCCCGGATCTCGGTGTCCCGGAGGCCCTGGGCGTACTCCACGTCGTAGCCGAGGAAGCGGAGGTAGCGCGCCAGCTTGCCGAGCATCTCGTCGCAGATCCAGTGCGGCGAGGTCCCCTCCGACACCGAGCGGACCAGCCCGGGGAGCGCCAAAGGGATTTCGCTCCGTCTCCCCTCGGTTTAAAGGGAGGAGCGTCTGGAGGGAGCGTGGCGGTCCGCTTCGGCACGAACGGTATCCGGGAGGTCGTCGGCGGGACGCTCACGGCCCGGGTGGTGGGCGAGGTCGCGGGTGCTTTCGCCCAGATCTTGGGGAGCGGACCTGCGGTGGTCGGAAGGGACGGAAGGACCTCCAGCCCGGCCTTCGCACGCGTCGTCGCGGGAACCCTCGCCTCGGCCGGCGTCGACGTCTTCGAGCTGGGGCTCCTACCGACCCCGGCGATCCAGTACAGCGTGCCGCGGCTCGGCGCCCAGTATGCCATCATCGTCACCGCCTCGCACAATCCCCCGGAGTTCAACGGGATCAAGGGGATCGCCTCCGACGGCCTCGAGATCCCCCCGGAGGCCGAGCGGGCCATCGAGCGGGCGGTGGAGGAGGGGAAGGCTCCGCGTGCGTCGTTCGACCGGCAGGGGAGGATCCGCCCGGACGGCGCCGGGGTCGACCGCTACGTCGAGGGGATCCTCGGCCAGGTGGACCGGGACCTCATCGCCCGGAAGGGGCTCCGGGTGGTCCTCGACTGCGGGAATGGGGCCTCCGCGGTTACCAGTCCGACGCTCCTGAGCCGGCTCTCCGTCCGCGCCCTCACGCTCAACGCCAACGTCGATGGCCTCTTCCCCGGCCATCTCTCCGAGCCCACGGAGGCGAACTTGGACGACCTCCTCCGGACGGTACAGTCGGTGAAGCCGGACCTGGGCGTGGCCCATGACGGGGACGCGGACCGGGCCGTCTTCGTGGACGAGGGGGGGCGATTCGTTCCCGGGGAGAGGATCCTGGCGCTCCTCGCGCGGGAGGCGGTCCGCGAGGCCGGCGGGGGGACCGTGGTCACCCCCGTTACCAGCTCGCAGGCCGTTGAAGAGGTGGTCGGAGCCCTGGGAGGACGCGTGCACTACACCCGGGTGGGCTCGCCGGTGGTCTCGCGCGCCATGAAGGAGCAGAAGGCGGTCTTCGGGGGAGAGGAGAACGGAGGCTGCCTCTTCCCGCGTCACCAGCTCGCGCGGGACGGGGCCATGACCCTGGCGAAGGTCCTCGAGATCGTCGCACGGGACGGCCGACCGCTCTCGAAGATCCTCGCCGAGCTCCCCCCCTTCGTCCTGGTCAAGCGGAAGCTCCCCTGTCCCCCCGGGATCCGGCAGGGGGTCCTCGACGACCTCGCGGAGAGCTTGAGCGCCTCCCCCGGCCCCGGCCGGAGCGTGGTCACCCTGGACGGGGTGAAGCTGGTGGGACCGGACGGCTGGTTGCTGGTCCGACCCTCCGGGACGGAGCCGCTCTTCCGGGTCTTCGCCGAGGCGCGCGAGGCGCGCCGGGCCGAGGCGCTGGCCGACGAGGGGGTCCAGCTCGTCCAGCGGGCCATCGACCGAAGGCGCTCCTAGGGTCCTCTCCCAGGCGCCGAGCGCCGGGGGGCGGGAGCCCTACTGGACCGGACCGGGCTCGAGGTGGCGGAAACCCCAGGCGGCCACCGAGAAGACCAGGAGGGCAAGCAGGCCCAGGATGCCCAGCCAGAGGAGATCCTGCGGTCCGACGGTCCCCGCGAAGGCGTCGCGGCCGGCGTCCAAAGCGTCG
>JAKATE010000167.1 GCA_021828085.1 Thermoplasmata archaeon
CCGGAGCGAGCCCCTCCCTGCGCGCCGCCTCGATCCCCTCCAGGACCCGGGGCAGGGCGTCCATGCCGGCGATCTGACGGAACCGGTCGCGGCGCAGGCTGTGGAGGCTCACGGTGACCCCGTGGAGCCCGGCCTCCCGGAGCGCGCGGGCCTTCTCTGCCAGGAACCAGGCGTTGGTGGTCATGTCCACCTCCTCCAGCCCCGGGATGCGGACGAGGCGCCGGACCAACTCCTCCAGGTTCGGTCGGATCAACGGCTCCCCTCCGGTCAGCCGGACCTTGCGGACCCCGAGGGAGACCAGGACCCGCGCGACCCTCTCGATCTCCTCGAAGCTCAGGAGCTCCTCGCGCGGGAGCCAGTGGACCTTCTCCTTCGAGGGCATGCAGAAGAGGCAGGCGAAGTTGCAGCGGTCGGTGAGGGAGATGCGGACCTTCCGGGCCACACGTCCTCTCCGGTCCACGAGCGGGGCGCGAAGCCCGGTGAGGGGGGCAGGGCCCATCGCATCCAGGGCCGGGGTGCGGGCTGAGGAGGGGGTGTCCATCGACCCTCGGGGTTGATCGTCACGGTGGGGAAATGGGAATAGGCTTTCCTTTCCACCCTGGCCCCGCCGCAGCCTTAAGCGCTCCCGCGGACGCTTCGAACCCGCCGATCGCGAGGTGGAGGGGCGCCGCTCCCGCCTCGTCCATGAACCTCAGGGCAACGTTCTCGGCCTGGTAGACGATCCCCTCGCGACTTCCAGCGTCCCAAAGCGGACCACCGCACACTTTCTTTCGGGGCAACCCGGGGGTACCGCACGGGTGATCTCGCGGCCGGACAATGGGTGAGGATTCCTCCACACCACCCGACTCTCACCCGGCGCTCCCCTCTCCCCGCAGCTCCGGCTCCTCGTCCTTCTTTGGTCGCAGGGCCCCGGAGCGGGCAAACGCGGAGGAGACCGCCTGAGCGAAAGCCCGAAGCCTCTCCTCGGTGACAGGGTCCCTGGGCCGAAGGAGGAGGAGCACGCGGGGAGGTCCCGCGGAGAGCACGACCGGCTCGGTCGGCGGCGTGGAGCGCGCCGAAGCGGTCGGAGGAAATGGGTGAGATCTCTCGGGGTCGTCCCCCACCCGACCTTCCCGGCCCTCCCCCCGAAGGACGAGCAGAAAGACATGGCCCCAGGGCTCCGCCCCGGCGCCCGGGACGCGGCGCAGCACCGAGCGCTTCCAGGCGCGCGAGATGGAGGGGTCGGAGGTCTCGGTGTCCCAGAGCGGGCTCAGGTAGACCCCGTCGAGCGTGCTCTCCTGCAGCGCCGCCTGGCAGGCCTCCTCGAACGCCCGGGAGGCGAGCGCGCAGGCCCGCTCGAACTCCTCCAGGTCCTCCGCCTCTCCCATGGTCCGGGAGGCCCGAGCACGCGTCTCAGTAGAACCTTCTTCGGTGGAACGGCTCGTCGCGCTCGTTCGGGCGGTGCTGGTCGAAGCCCCCGCACGCGTAGCGGCACAGCCCGTCGCGGTTGGGCTCGCAGTGCTGGCAGTTCCGGTCCGCAGGCACCGGCGCGCGGATGCGGTCCGCACGGATCTGGGCGAGCGAGCGCTGGAGCCACTCGCGCTGCGCGTCGCCGTAGGGCACCTCGACGTACCCCTCGCGCTCTCCGCCTCCGGCGGAGTCGCCGTAGTAGACCACGCCGAACCGGGGCGCGCTGCCCCAGGTCGTCTCCACCAGGCGGCACTCGGCGATGACCTGGAGGATGTCGAAGAACCGGCCGTGGTGCTCCATGTACCCCTCCCAGAGGTGGGTCTCCTTGTATTCCACGGGGAACAGCTGCCCGTCCCCCCGGCGGACGACCAGGTCCGGGCGGCCGGAAAGCCCCCAGTCCCGGTCCATCAGCGTCGACCCGTGCTGCCGGACGAAAGAGTGAGCGTGGCTCTGCTCAGGAGGGAAGAGGATCGGGAGGCCGCTCTCGTCCGGGTCCTGGTAGAGGAGCATGTCGTGGGGCCCGACGATGAGCCGACCGGGCTGCGCCTCGGAGGTCTCTCCCGGCGGCGGAGGGAGCGGGGAGTGGGCTCCCGGTGTGGTCCCGGAGGGCGTGAGCGGGACCATGAGCTGACCCGTCCTCCAAGAGAGGTGCTGGGCCCGGTGGAGCTCCATCTCGTGGGGGCACCGGTAGTAGGTCACGAGGTCGTGGGGGGAGAGGTGCTCGACGGCGACGATCGGTCCCGGTGGGGGGGAGGTCGCCAGTGTGGTGGGGGCAGCCGGGGAAAGCAGGGTTTCCATGCACCGAACTGCGGCGAGGGGGGTCATGAAGACCACCTTCGACTCGCACCGAGGGGCGGCCGAGGGAGGGACGGGGCCCGCGAGGCGGGGGTTCCGGGTCCTGGCCCCGAGGGTCTACGCCTTTTCCCGGAGCACCGTCGCGGTCCGGCTCAGCTCCTCAGGGTCCGTGGGCTGGATCTTCGAGACCCACCAGTCCTGGAGCCCGACCTCGTCGCCCTCGCGTCGGGGGATGACGTGGATGTGCAGGTGCGAGACGCTCTGCTCCGCGGCCTTTCCGCTGGCCACGATCAGGTTGTTCCCCTCGACCTCGAGGACCTTGCGCAGCCGGAGCGCGACCCAGCGCGCGAGCTCGGCCACCTCCTTCCAGTCCTCGGGGGTGACCTCCGGTAGGTCCGCGGCGTGCGCCTTCGGCACCACGAGCGTGTGCCCCCAGCTGATGGGGTGGATATCCAGGAAGGCGAGGGCGCGCTCGGTCTCCCGGACCTTGTAAGCGGGCACATCCCCCTTGACGATCGCGCAGAAGATGCACGGCGGGGTCGGGGACATGGGTTCGGCACCCTCTCTCATCCCCTTGAACCTGCCGCCCTGCTGGGCCGCACGGAGGGGCGACCACCACGTGCGGCGCAGGGCGCGATGCTCTCGAAGAGTTGTCTTCGAGCAGGGCGCGATGCTCCTGGCGGGATTTGAACCCACGTTGGAGGGTTTCCTCGGCGACATGCGTCGCCTCGAAGGCCCTCTATCCTTGACCGGACTAGACTACAGGAGCGCGAGCGCGTGGGGACATCGGGCGCTTATTGACCTTTGAGGGCGTCCTGCGGCGGCCGGACCCCTCAGCCCTGTCGGGGACGGACCCCTTGAGCGAAGACCTTAGGACGCGGCGGTGTTCGTGCTGGCGATGACTCCGTCCAAGCACCCCTCGGCCAAGAGCTCCGCCCACTCCCCAGGACCGTCGAACGATGGGATGCAGGTCGGGCTGGGCGACCTCATGGGCAGCCTCGTGGGCGGGATCCTCGAGCAGGTGAAGCAGCTCGCGGGGTGGGTGGGCCACCCGCTGGCCAAGCCCCTCGACGCGGCGGAGCTCTCGCTCGCCAAGGGCTCGACGGGCGGCACCGTCACCACGGAGGAGATGGCCCGGGGCCTCGAGGTCCAGCAGAGGGGCCTGACGGGGGCGACGGTCCACGTCGTCGGTTCCGACGCGGCGGTGGGGGTCAACGTGGGGGGAGGGACGGACACGATCTGGGTGGTCCTGGTGGGGGACGACCGCGACCTCGGCCGGGCGTTCCATCAACTGAAGGAGGAGATCGCCGAGGAGCACGAGAAGTTCCCGGCCTGCCACGACGTCGTGTTCTGGACCCGGAAGTGGGACGCTCCCGCCTGGTCGAAGGCCTTCGGGGACGGACTGGGCGCTCTAGCCCCGAAGCCGCTGTGGGTGAAGCTCTGGGACGCGAACGGCACGCTCGTCGGGCCGATCACCCGCGCGCCGCCGCCGGTCGTGCCCATGCCCGACCTGAGCGGGCTTCGTCTCGACCTCGACAACGGGCTGTAGCGCGTCCCCCGCAGCGCACCCCGCGCGGGGCGCGAGCACTGAGGGGAGCGCTCGGGGATCGAGGAGGGTGAGGTCAGCCCACCTTTTCCCAGCGCTCGAGCTTCTGCACGGAGGAGAGCGTCGAGCCCCGCTTGATCTCCTCGCGGACCCGGTTCTCGTGCTCCAGGACATCGAGGGAGCGGTTCGCGACCTCCTGGGCCCTCTCGCGCGGCACCACCACG
>JAKATE010000168.1 GCA_021828085.1 Thermoplasmata archaeon
GATCTGAGCGAGGGCACGGGCACCCTCCGTGCGCAAGCCCCGGTAGCGCCCGCGCTGCGTCCCCCGGTTCCGGACCTGCTCAGAACCGGGTCCACGTCGAGGGAGCCGCTACCCCGTGCGTGGCCGGACGCCCTGAGGGGCCAGGAGCCACCGGTGGCCCGCGCCCCACCACCGTGCCACGGAGCCTAACCGCGCTCACCCTGTCCGATGGGCCTCGCACCCAAGACTCATCTCTCCCGCATCCTGGCCGGTGCGGATGGACGACCGGACCGCCCGACCCCCCGCTACAGGGGCGCCCCCCGGTCCGCCCGACCTCCGCCATCAGCTCGAGGTGCTGCGCGACCGGCTCCTTCATACCGACTTCCGGAACCCTTCCGTCAGGGTCCAGCGGGCGAACACCCCGCGCAACTACGACCTCGCCCTGTCGGAAGGGATGGATCCGGGCGTGGCGGAGAGGATCCTCCACGCGGCTCTCGCCGGCCGCGGACGAGAGTGCCTCGTGCCCTCGGGGGACCTCTCGCCGGATTCGCTGGCCCACCGGAAGGTCCTCTACAAGGTCGCGAGGACGGTACGGCTGGTCCGGGACGAGACCGGGGTCGACGACCTGTACGTGGGCTTCCCTTTCCTCACCGGGCACCTGCCGGACGGCCACCACGTCCGCGGTCCGATCTTCCTCTTCCCCGCGACTCTGGAGAAGAGGGCCAACGACCCTCAGCCCGGCTGGTTCGTGAACCTCGAGTCCTCTCGCGACCCCGTTCCTAACCGCGCATTGCTCGAGGTCCTGCGAAAGAAGACGGACATCGACCTCCTGGACACGCTAGACGCGGCGCTGCAGGAGCTCATCGATCACCCGCTCCCTCCCGGGGTCCCGGCCGGGCCGGCCATCCGTCAGCGCATCGGGCCGATCCTGCAGCAGGTCAAGCTCATCGCCGACTACGTGCCGGCGGAAGAGGTCCTCCCGCGTGTCGATCCGCTTCCGCCCGTCCACGGGAGCTCCTACACCGAAGGTCCGCGCGAGCCTCTCTCGGTCCGATCCCACCTGCTCCTGGGCCGGTTCCCGCAGGGCTCGACCTCGATCCACGAGGACTACCTCACGCTCCTCGCCGGGGAAGAGCTGCCGACGGGTCTGGGCTCGGTGCTCCCGCTCCTCCAAGCCGAGGCGGGCGAACCCACGACGGCCGAGCCCCCCGCGGTCCCCGAACGACCGTCCTCGGGCCCCGCGCCCGTCCGCTGCGTCCTGCCGAGCGACACCTCGCAGGACGCGACCATCGAGGCGCTGAAGCGCGTCCCGGCCCTCGTCACGCAGGGCCCCCCGGGCACGGGCAAGTCCCAGCTCATCGTGAACCTCATCGGAGACGCGCTCTCGGGTGGAGAGCACGTCCTCGTGGTCTGCCAGAAGCGGGCAGCCCTCGACGTTGTCCAACAGCGGCTGCAGCGCGTCGGGCTCGATCGGTTCGCGGCGCTGGTCCAGGATGCGGTGGCGGACCGGAAGGCGCTCTATCAGAAGCTGGGCGCGCGGATCACCGAGGCCGCCACCCGTCCACCGGGACAGGACCCGGGCCCCGAGCTCGCCCGGGTGGAGGCGGCCATCGATGGGGCCCTCCGGGACCTCGAGTCCTGGGAGGCCACGCTCCGGGAGGAGCGCTACGGAGGACTGAGCCTGCACACCCTCTACACCGCCGGAGACCTGGGGTTCCCGGTCGATCCCGCGACCCCGGACCTCGTGAGGTCGCTCCTGCTGTCAGACCTCGACAGCGCGACGCCATGGCTCCCGCAGCTCGAATCGGGGTTCGCTCGGTTCGACGCTCCGGGCACCCCGTTCGCCGGGTGGCGCCCCTTCCAGCGGACGGCCGCGACGGAACCTGCGGAATTGGGGGCGGCCCTGGACGCGGTCGGTGCGAAGGCTGGCGCCAGCCCGCTCTTTCAGGTCGGGGACATGGCCGCCCAGCGAGGGGCGCTCGCGCTCCTGGAGAACTACCGCTACTGGAGCCAGCGATGGTCGAGGCTCTTCTCCCCATCCTGGTGGAGGACCCGTCGCGGCGTGCTCGACCTGCGCTCCCGTGTCGGTCGGTCCGGGACGGCCCCCGACATGGAGGTTCTCGAGCAGGGCCTGCGCGCGGGAGCCGACCTCGCTTCCGCGACCCGGGCCCTGTCGGTGTGGCTGACCCCGACCGAGGCGCTCTCCCTGAGCGACCTCTCCCAACGGGACCGGGCGTCCCTCGCAGGAAAGCTCGCTCGTCTCAAGGGCGCGCTCCCCGAGTGGCCCGCGGTGGTGGCGTATGACGACGCCCTTCTCCGCCTCACGCCCTCTCTCCGGGAGCTGTTCCGGCAGACGAAGGCCCTCCCCTGGGGAACGGAGCTTCCCATCGAGGAGCGCCTACGAAGGGCGGCGCTCACCGGGTGGACCCGTCTCTACGAGAGGGGGACGGTCTTCCAATCGACGGACGTCTTCGCCTCCTACCTGGCCACCCGGGAACGCCTCGCTTCGCTGCTCCAGCAGCGGAGCGAGCTCACCGCCCAGTTGATCCGCTACCAAGGCGACGAGCGGCTCCGACCGAAACCCATCGTGGCGCCTCCGAAAGGAAAGAAGAACCCTCCCTCCTCCCGGGACACCCTCCTGCGCGAGCTGACCAAGAGGTCGAGGACCAAGCCCCTGAGAGAGCTGGTCCGCTCCTTCGGGAAGGACCTCCTGGACGTCGCCCCCTGCTGGTTGGTCTCCCCGGAGGCGGCCTCGGACGTCTTCCCGCTCGTCCCGGGGCTCTTCGACCTGGTGGTGTTCGACGAAGCGAGCCAGCTCGCGGTCGAGCGTGCGGTGCCCGCCGTCATCCGGGGTCGGCGCTGCCTCATCGGCGGGGACGAGCAGCAGCTCCCGCCGTTCGACCTCTTCCAACTCGGTGACGGGGACGAGGACGACGACGAGCTGGCCGAGGGGGACGACGCGGCGGAATCGCTACGGGCACAGTCCCTGCTCGACCTCGCCCTGGGGGTCTTCCCGAAGACCCAGCTGAGCTGGCACTACCGTTCGCGGTGGCAGGAGCTCATCGACTTCTCGAACCACGTGTTCTACGACTGGATGCTCCACGTCAGCCCCAACGCGACCCGGGAGCAGTCGACCCCTCCCATCCGGTACCTCCAGGTCGAGGGGAAGTGGGAGAAGAACTCCAACCACGTCGAGGCGGAGAAGGTCGTCGACGTGCTCGAGGAGGTCCTGTCGAAACGGGGCGCGGACGGGAAGCTCCCCTCGGTCGGGATCGTCTCGTTCAACCATCCCCAACGACGCCTCATCGAGGACCGGATCGAGGAGCGACGGTCGGTCGATCCTCGCTTCAACGCGAGCCTCTCCGAGGTCGAGACCGCCGAGGAACTCGACCAGCGCCTGTTCGTCAAGAACATCGAGCAGGTCCAGGGTGACGAGAGGGACGTGGTGATCTTCTCCATCGGCTACGCCCCCCTGCCCAACGGCCGGGTCGCGGTGCGGTTCGGGCCCTTGAACGAACAGGGCGGGGAGAAGCGGCTGAACGTCGCGGTCACGAGGGCGCGGGAAGGGATGGTCGTCGTGGCGTCCTTCTCCCCGTCCCAACTGGACACTTCCGGGTCGAAGAACCTGGGGCCCAAGATCCTGGAAGGGTTCCTGAACTACGCCGAGGCCGTGTCGCAGGGCGACCCGCAGCGGCTCCGTGCGGTCTTCGCGAAGTATGGCGGTCTCGCCGAGCAGAAGGAGGAGCTCCCCCTGAAGAACGTGCTCGGGCCGGCGCTGGAGGTCCGCCTCCAGGACGCGCTCCGTCAACGCGGCCTCGAATCCGACCTCTTCGTGGGACGGGGCCGCTACAAGGTCGGTCTGGGGATCGTGGACCCACGGGACCCGACAAGGTACGTCCTGGGGATCGAGACCGACGGGCCGATGTACGCCTCGGGGAGGACGGCGGTCGAGCGGGACGTCGTTCGGCAGCAGTTCCTGGAGAAGGCGGGATGGACCCTCGAGCGTGTCTGGTCCCAGAGATGG
>JAKATE010000169.1 GCA_021828085.1 Thermoplasmata archaeon
CCGATCTCAGGATGGTGGCCTCCCCGGGACGTTCCCCGAGCTCCAGCTCCTTCTCGAGGAAGCGTTGGGAGAGCCCGACCATCACCGCGAGCAGGTCGGCCACTCCCGCCCCGGTCTTCCCGGAGACGGGGACCATCGCGACGTTGCGCGTGTAGTCGCCGACGCGGTCGTAGCGCTCGGCGGAGAAGCCGAGGGCGTAGAACCCCTCGGCCAGGGCATAGAGCCGCTCGTCGAGGAGCTTGCGCGCCGGCTCGGGGAGCGCGGCGAGAGCCGCGGGGAGCGGGGGACGCGCGGGGAGGTTCTTCAGCCCCGGTATCGCGTCGATCTTGTTGGCCGCGACGATGAAGGGGGTCCTCTCGTGCCGGAGGATCTGGACGACCTCGCGCGTCTGGGGCATCACCCCCTCGTTGACGTCCACCACCACCACGGCCAGATCGGAGAGCGCGCCCCCCCTCCGGCGCATGGTGACGAAGGAGCGGTGGCCCGGGGTGTCGATGAAGAGCAGGCCCGGGATGGTGAACTGCTCGGCCTTGAGCAGCCCCTGGCAGATCCGGACCAGGACGGGGAGCGGGACCTCCAGCGCTCCGATGTGCTGCGTGATCCCTCCGGCCTCCCGGGAGGCGCGGGCCGAGCCGGAGATCCGGTCGAGCAGCGTGGTCTTCCCGTGGTCCACGTGGCCCATCAGGGAGACGATCGGTTGGCGGAGCGCCATGGCCCCGGCCCGGAACCCCCGTCGGATAAGTAGGGTCGGGGGTCCCCCGGGATCAGACCGGCCACCGGGCGAGCTCGGAGAAGGGCAGGGAGACCAGGGAAACCAATAGCTCGTCCGGGTCAAGGCCTCCATGGGAGCCCCAGAGGAAGTGTTCCTCCGGGCCGCGGTCCCCCGGGGGGCGGGAGTAGAGCGCCTCCCCCGGCCCGGGAAGGACCAGGAGGTCGCCCAGCCGGGCCTTGAGCTCGGGGTGGAACGGGCCGGGGCCGAGGAGGCCAGAGGAGAGCACCCGCTCCACGGGCACGGTGAGCCAACTCTCGGGAAGGGTCTCTGCGAGGTGGTTCCGGAGCTCGTCGACCTTCCCCTCCCGTGCCTTGAGGAAGGCGGCGCGGCGCTCTCCCGCGGGTGGGCGGTCCAACAGCTCGAGCAGACGGGGGTCTGCGTGCGCCGCCCGGCTCGTCTCCGGGGTCACGCGGACCTGGCCGTGGTCGCCGGTGACCCAGAGATGGACCTTCCGTGCCCGGGCCTCCCCGACGCTCCGGGCGGCCCGCGCGAGGGCGAGGAAGACTTCGGTGAGCTCGCTCGAGGCGAGCCCGGGTTCCGGGCCAAAGACGTGGTTCACGGTATCGAGCATGTCCCAGTAGGCCCAGAGCAGCCGGGGGCGCCGACCCGCCGGACGGTCGAGGAGATGGGTGAGCTGGCGGGTGAGGCCGGAGAGACCGGAGAAACCGACGAACTCCGCCCCCTCGTAGAGCACGCGGGTGAAGGGCGACCCCTCGAACATCTCCTTGGTGAGGGCGACCGCCCCGGGGTCGTGGGCGAAGAGGTTGGGCGTGGGGAGCCAGTCGGCGCGGGTGAAGCGCTTCCCGACCGCCAGGTCGGGGACCTTCGACCAGGGGGGAGCGAAGCGCAGGGTGTTCAGGACCGCGCCCCACCCGGGGAAGTACTCGGTGTAGCCCACGATCCCGTGGGTCCCGGGCGCGACGGCGGTGGAGAGGGAGAGCAGCGCGGAGGAGGTGGTCGGGGGGAAGACCGAGGTGATCGGTCGCGTGTAAGGGACCAGGCCACGCGCCACCGCAAGACCGGTGGCTCCCCCGGGACCGTCGAGCAGATGGCGGAACATCCTCCAGCCGAAGCTGTCGATGAGCAGGACGAGCTGGGTCTTCTCCTCGTCGTCCGCCTCCCCCCCGACGTCCCTCTGGAGGGGAGGGAGGATCCCCTCCGGCCTCTTCCCGGTCCCGCGCGCGAGGGCGCTTGCGGCCAGATTGGGCAGGGAGTGGCCGTCGAAGGCGGGGATGGGGTAGCGCGCTTCGAAGCTCTTGCGCGAGAGCTCCGCTTCCAGCCGGAGCGCCCGCGGGTCCGGTTCGATCTGGTCGGACAAGCCGATCCTCCCCCGCTCGTGAACTCGGGGCCCTGTTCAAACCTTCGGTCCCGGAGCCGGGCCGGGGGGGAACGCGTCGAGGCGGGATTGGCCGCGCCGGAGCGGCCGGAGGCCCTGCACGGTCACCCCGATCGTCCGGACCCTGGGCGGCCCCCCCCGGTTCCCCTCCGGCCCGAGCGAGCGGGTGCGCGCCCGGCGGGCCCGGAGCAGTTCGTGGAGGAGCGTCCGGGCCTCCCGGTGCAAAAGCTCGGCGTCCTCGGTCTCCCCGGGCAGCGTCCGCGAGCGCTGCACCTGGCTGAAATCCGAGAAGCGGACCCGGATGGTGACCGTGCGGAAGGTCAGCTGCTCCCTTCTCAGGGAGGGGAGGATCTCCTCTGCGAGACGGTCGATCCCGCGGGCGATCTCCTCTGTGTCGGCGCTGTCCCGTTCGAAGGTGTGCATCGCGCCGAGGGAGCGCGGGCCCTCCTCCGCGGGCCAGGGCTCCTCGAAGACCTCGCCGCGGGCCCAGCGGACGATGGACGGCCGGGGGCTCCCAAGGAGGCGCTGGAGCTCCCGGGGAGGGAGCTCGCTGAGCTCCCCCACCGTCGTGACCCCTTCGGAGGCCAGCCCCCGCTCGGTCACGGGACCAATCCCCGGCACCGCCCGCACGGGCAGCGAGGAGAGGAAGGCGGGGACCTCGCCGGGGAGAACGGCCACGACTCCCCCGGGTTTGGCGCGGTCCGAGGCGATCTTGGCGAGGGCCAGCGAGGGGGCGATGCCCACCGAGGAGGGAAGTCCGAGCTCGTTCCGGAGACGGTCCTGGATGGTGCGCCCCTCCCCCTCCGCCTCGTCCGCGATCGACGGGAGCTCGTACGGGTAGGCCGCCTCGTCGATGCTGAACGCCCGGGCGAGCTCCGAGCGGGACTTGAGGAGGGCCATCACCTTGCGCGAGCACTCCTGGTAGAACGGGAAGTCCGGCCGGAGGTACGTCGCCGTCGGGCAGAGCGCCCACGCCTGCGAGACCGGCTGGGCCGACCGCAGACCGAAGCGACGGGCCTCGTAGGAGGCGGAGAGGACGACCCCCCGGCCCTTCCCCTCCTTCGGGTCCGCGGAGACGGCCACCGGCGTCCCCTGGAGCTCTGGATGCCGGAGGAGCTCGCAGGAGACGTAGAACGCGTCCATGTCCACGTAGACGGCGCCGCGCACGGTCCTCCGTCCCGGGCCGAGGACTAGAAGGTGCCGAAGTCCACGGCCTTCGAGTCCACGGTGATGCCCCCGGGCCCGATGGCGTACGGCTGGCGGGTCCTCAGGTGGCCGGTCCGTCGCATCTTGAGCACCCGGAGGGCGAGGCCGGCCCGGTGACGGCTGATGTCCTCGGTGGGGCCGAGGACGAGCACCCCGTCGGCGACGTACTCGCTGAGGGCGTCGCGGGAGACCTCCGGGTGGACCGGGTCCGCTTCCGCGGTGAAGAGGCTGGTGGCGCCGGCGGCTCGGCAGGCGCGTGCGAGGGAGAAGAGGGTGCTCCGGCGCTCGGACTCCTCCGAGGCGAGCGCGGAGAGGAGCGAGACGCTGTCCACGACGATCCGGCGGGGAGCGAACCCCTGCAGCTCCCGGGGCAGCTCGGCCTTGATGCGCTTGAGGGAGTTGCCGGCGTCCTGGGGGTCGAGCCGGTTGATCTTGAGCCGTCCGTCCTTCACCGCGGCTGCGAGGGGCCAGCCGAACCCTTCGGCGGAGGCGAGCAGGGTCTCGGGATCCTCCTCGAGGGAGAGGTAGACCGCCTTCTCCCCGCGGGTAAGCCCGGCGTTCAGGAACTGGAGCGACAGGCAGGTCTTGCCGACCCCGGGGGGCCCCAGGACGAGCACGACGTGACCGGGCGGGAAGCCCCCCTGGAGCATCTGGTCGAGGCCCGCGACGCCGGT
>JAKATE010000170.1 GCA_021828085.1 Thermoplasmata archaeon
CGATCTACCGACCGGAGGAGGTCCCCCGGTTCCTCCTTCCCCTCGAGCAGGGGGAGGCGGACCTGGTGGTGGGCTCGCGCTACGTCCCCGGCGGCTCGGCCCCGGAGCGACCCTGGGGACGCTCGCTCATCTCCTTCGGGGGGGACCGGGCGATCCGGCTCCTGCTCCCCGAGACCCGCTGGCGGACCGATCCGATGAGCGGTTTCTTCGCCTTCCGCCGCGAGCTGCTGGAGGGGCCGCCGCTCGCTCCGCGGGGGATGAAGTTCCTCTTCTACCTGCTCGTCCGCGCACGACGGGAACGCACCCGGGATGTCCCCATCGTGTTCGAGACCCGCACTACCGGGACGAGCAAGCTGGTGGGGCGGGGGATGTTCCGGGCGCTGCTCTCCAGCGCCTGGGGAGCCCGTCGCTCCCGACCCTCCCGTTCCCCCTGACGGCTCCGTCGGGGGTGGACGGACACGGATCAGACCTCGACGGCGAGCCGGTCGAGCTCCGCCCGGAGCCAGGACTCGAACTCGCGGGGAGGAAGGCCCAGGAGCGGCTGTCGCTCGCCGTCGGTGAGGACGCGGCCCCGGATGACCCCCACGGAGTCCAGGACGGAGGAGCGGGAGAGCACGTCCTGGGAGAGGGCCGCGCGCATACGGTCCTCCAGGGGCGAGGGCTCGGCCACGTCGAGGGCCGGGAGCGGGGGCATCCTCAGGGCCATGGCGATGACCCCCCCCAGGACGAGGAGACCGGCCGCGCCCGCCCCCACCCCGAGGGAGAGGCTCCGGCTGTCCCCGACGACCACGAGCAGCGCGGCGAGGAGCGCCGCGACCACCACCAGGAAGACCACCTGCCGGGCGACCATGTCCTCCCCTACCCGCGGCTCGCGAGGAGGGCCGGGTCCCGTCGGGAGGCGGTGATCTCCTGCAGCACCAGGTCGAGGCACCGCTGGGCGGCCCCCGCCTGCTCGGCGGTCATCGGGTGATGGGAGTAGCGGGCCTCCTCGAAGAGCGCCCGGAGCCCCTGGGCGGAGGCCGGGGTCAGCCCCAGACGCCCGAGCATCCGGTACTCGATCTCCCGGGGGGTCAACGATTCCGTCGCCCCCACCGAGCGCGTTCCCAGAGCCTCGAGCATTGCCCCGTACGCCTGGATGATGAGCTCCCGCGCCGAGGCGTTCGCTCCGCTCCGTAGCGCCTCCCGCGCCTGGCTCAGCGCCTTCACCAGCTTCGCGGGAGTGGTCTCGACCCCGAGCGCTTCGCCACGGCCCCGGTGGGCGAACCGGGCGAGCGCCACCACCAGCCCCAACGTCACCACGAAGACCGAGGCGAGGATCACGAGGGTGAGCGGCGAACTCGACGGAGAGGAGGGGGAAGGGCGCAGGGTGGAGTTGGTCGAGTTGAGGCCGGTCCCGTTGTTCCCCACGGGTCCCCCGGTGGTGCTGTTCTGCCCGTTACCGGGGCCGGACCCTCCCGGAGGGGGCTGGGAGCCGCCCGTCCCGAACTGGGCCCGTATCGCCAGGAGGAGGACGACCAGGAGGATGGTGAGGACGAACGCCGAGACCATGACCCCTTCCTGGGCCCCGAACCCCCCGCGCCCCCGGTTCAGGATCACGAAGACGATCAACCCCACCAGGCCGAAGAGGCCGAACGAGGTGAGCAGGAGCACCGCGACGAGGGGGGAGAAGAGGAGGGAGTGCGTCGGGCCCGGGGGAGGGAGGGCGCTGGCCGAGGAGATCGCCCCCGCCACCACGCCGATGACACCGGCCACCAGAAGGAGGAGGAGCAGGGCCCGGGCGGCCGTGCTCAGCGGGCGGCCCCGACGGGAGCCCCGGGAGGGTGCAGCGGCCGGGACTTCCGGGCTCCCGGTCATGGCCGGTACATCCCCCCCACCGCTGATATAGATTCGAAGGCCCGAACCTACGGGAAGGAGAGCTCCCAGCGTCCCCGCCGGAGCTTCCCGAGCCGAGCTTCGACCGGTTCAACCCCGATCCCCGGTCCGCGGCGGGGTTCCAGGGAGCTCTCCGGTCCGAGCGTGAAGGGAGGATCGATGAGGTCCTCCTGGAAGTAGCGCGCCGAGGCCGAGAGGTCGGAGGGGAGGAGGAAGCCCGGGAGCGTCGCCAGGGAGACGTTGTGCGCACGGCCGATGCCCGTCTCGAGCATCCCGCCGCACCAGACCGGGACCCTGTGCGCCGAGGCCCTGTCGTGCAGTTCGCACGCCGGACCGAGTCCCCCCACCCTCCCCGGTTTGATGTTGAGGGAGCGCAGGGCCCGCATCGCGAGGGCGACGTCGAGGTCGCCCAGGGTGACCACCGACTCGTCGAGGCAGAGGCGGGACGACCGGGGGAGGCGTTGGGAGAGGAGGGCGTGCCAGTCCAGGCGGTCCTCGGGGAAGGGTTGCTCCACCAGCTCGAGCGAGGCGGACCGGGCGAGCCGGGCGAGGAGGCCGACCTGCCCCTTCCCGTACGCCTGGTTCGCGTCGATCCAGAGCCGGGCCTGGGGGAACGCCTTCCGGACAGCGCGCACGTAATCCGAATCGCGCCCGGGCTCGACCTTGAGCTTCACCCGTCCGTAGCCGTCCTGCAGGTACCCCCGGACGGTCTCGACAAGGGAGGGGGGATCCCTCTGTATCCCGACCGAGACTCCTACGGGGACCCTCCGGTATCGTCCCCCCAGGACCTCGTAGAGGGGTCGGGAGAGGCGGCGGGCGCCCAGGTCCTGGAGCGCCATCTCGACGGTGGCCTTGGCCATCGGGTGGCCGCGGTAGGCCTGGGCGCGCCGTCGGAATCCCTCCGGGGTCACTCCGTCGCGGTCCCCCAGGAGCGGGAGCAGATAGCGTCGGAGGACCAAGATCGCGCCGTCGACCATCTCGCTGGAGTAGAGCGGGTCGCGCTGCGCCACACACTCCCCGTAGCCGATCTCCCCTCCCGCCTCCTCCAGCTCCAGGAGGAGCACCTCCCGGGCTTTCTCGGTCCCGAAGCTCGTCGTGAAGGGCCGGACGAGCGGAAGGTGCAACCGGTGGAGCGTGGCCCGTCGGAGCCGTAGCGGTGCCGTCTCACGCGGCCGCCGCATGCTCCGAGGGGGACGCACGGGGGCTCTTCTCCGGGGAGAGGAGATAGTACGCGCGGCGTTCGTGGTCTTGGCTCACCACCACGAAGTCGTCCACGCACGCTCCCAGGTCGAAGCAGGCCCGGAAGGCCTCTCGCGTCGCCTGGCGCCACGCCCGGAGGCTCTCGGGCTGGTGCTCGCGCACGGCGGCGAGGTCGAAGGGGATCTCGAGCACCCCGGAGGTGAACCCGTGGGAGGGTTCCTCCACCACGGTGGGGACACGCAGGCCGACCTCACCGGCCTCGGTGGAGAGCAGGCGCTGGCTCTTCTCCACCCGCTGGAGAATGCCCTCATCGGCGGGAGGGGGGTTCTCCAGGCGCTGGACCACCGAGGGGGCGTTCAGCGTCCAGGTGACCCGGAGCCGGTCGGTGGTGAGGCCGCGGTTCGCCTCCGAGTCGAGCGCGCCGTAGTAGTGCGGGAGGTAGCGCTCCGGGCTCGCTCCGAGCCGATGGATGTTCAGATGCGCGTTCCGGCTGACCAGCGGATCGAAGGTCCAGCGGACCTTCGAGAGGCCCTGCTTGAGGATCTCCTCGCGCTGGGCGAGCTTGAGGCGGTAGCCGACCTTGTGGTTCCGGTACTCGGGCAGGACGCAGGTGATGTGCGACCAGTAGTAGAGCTCCTCCCCGTCCCAGCCGAGGAAGGCGAGGGAGAGGCCGACCAGCCGGAAGTCCATGAAGGCGCCGAGGATGAGCCCGCCGTTGTCCTGGAGGACGCGCTGGAGGGAGGACTCCACGGGGCTCTGGGTCCCCAGGCCGAAGGCCTGCCGCTGGACCTCCTCGGCCTGGCGGAACTCCTCCGGGGTCCTCAGGCGACGGAAGGTGAAGTCCACCATGGGCGCACGGTTCCGAGGGGGGGGCCGTACTTGAAGGCCCGGGGGCTACCCCCGGATCAGATCGG
>JAKATE010000171.1 GCA_021828085.1 Thermoplasmata archaeon
CCTCAGCGAGCGGGAGTTCAGCCGCTCCTTCGCCAACCTGCGCAAGATCCGGCCCATGGTCGAGGAGGCCCACTCGGACGTCGCCATCACGAGCGACACCGGCTGCGTCACCACCCTCGACAAGAGCCAGTGGATCGGAAAGGCCCACGGCCAGGCCTACCTGCTCCCGGTCCTCTCCGAGGTCCAGTTCGCCGCCCTCGCCCTGGGGGCGCACCCGTACAAGATCGCCCAGGTCCACTGGCATTCCGCCTCCACCGAGGGGCTGATGACGAAGATGGGGATCGACTGGAAGACGGCCAAGTCCGAGTTCCAGGAGTACCTGCGCGCCCTCCAATCCGGGGCCTCGCCCGAGCTCCTGCATCCCGCCCACGGGGAGATCGAGGATTTCTTCGCCATCAACAAGGGCCAGGTCCTCCCGGACGAGGCCCGGGCCGACTCCCCCGGCCCCGCCGTCCCCGGGACAGAGGGGAGGCGCCCCGATTGAACCCGGTGCTCGTCCTGGGAGGCGGGCCGGCCGGGCTCAGCGCCGCCGGGGAGCTCGCGGCCCTGGGCGCTCCCGTGGTCCTCGTCGAGCGGGAGTCCTATCTCGGGGGCAACCCCAAGCGCTGGCACTACTCGCTCCTCGCGCCCGATCTCAAGCCGGCGGAGGAGGTGCTGGGCCCCCTCCTCCGAAGGGTGGAGGGCGAGCCGCGGATCGAGCGGCTCCTCTCCACCACCTTGACCCAGGCCGAGCTCAAGGAGAAGGGATACCGTGTTACGCTCCGGACCGCAGAGACCTCCGTCGTCCGCGACGTGTCGGCCGTGGTCGTGGCCACCGGCTTCGACCATTTCGACTCCCACCGGAAGTTCGAGTACGGCTACGGCCGCTACCCCGACGTCCTCGATTTCAAGGAGGTCGAGGCCATGCTGCACGAGGACCGGATCCTCCGGCCCTCGGACGGGAAGCCCCCCAAGAGGATCGCCTGGATCCTCTGCGTCGGGTCCCGCGACATCCAGGTGGGGAATCCGTGGTGCTGCCGGTTGGGGTGCGTGGTGAGCATCAAGCAGGCGGTGGAGGTCCGTCAGCGGCACCCCGAGATCGACGCCTACGTCTACTACATGGACATCCGCACCTACGGCCTCTGGGAGGACCTCTACTGGAAGTCCATGCAGGAGTACGGGGTCAAGTTCATCCGGGGTCGGATCGGCCAGATCACCTTGGCCGAGGGAGGCTCGCGGCTCGTGGCCACAGGGGAGGACACCATCCTCAGCCGGCCCACAGAGGTCCCTTTCGACATGATCATCCTCGCCAGCGGCATGGAGCCGAGCGCCGGGACGAAGGAGGTCGCCGCCCACTTCGGGCTCACCGTGGGCCCGGAGGGGTTCCTCACGCCGCGCCTCTCCGACCTCAACCCGGTCGATTCCGGCCTCCCGGGACTCTTCCTGGCCGGGGCGGCGACCGGTCCTAAGGCCATCCCGGACGCGATCACCGAGGGAATGGGAGCTGCCCTGAGGGCATTCCAATATGCTCGGGACTGATCACCGGGGACCCATGGGAGCCGCCGGCGGGATCGACCTCCCCCGCGTCGCGCGCGCCTTCCGCGAACGGGTCCTCCCCTGCGGGGTGGAGACCGTGAACCGGCTGGAGGAGGCGGTCCTCGCCAAGCTCTCCGAGGTCCGGGCCCTCGAAGCCATCCCGGAGGAGAGGTTCGCCGCGGCCTTCCGCTCGGCCATGGAGGGGGTGGTCTCGGCCCGGTCGCGCTCCGGGGCGATCGCGCGGGATTCCCGGCCCGCCGAGGTCCGCGAGATCCTCCGAGGGACGCGCGTCGGGGTGTTCCTACCGACCGACCTGCCGAGGCTCGCCGACCGGCTGGCGGGGGCCCCCAGGGAGGTCCGGCTGGACGTCACGAGCGAACTGATGCACGCGGCCGCCCCGGACCGGATCGCGTTGCTCTCCCGTTGGGTCTGGAACCCCGCCCGACGCACGGGGATCCTGGGGGAGTTCGGAGGCCCGCCCCCGGAGACCTACGCGGGGACCCAGGCCCGACTCGCCGAGGTCCGTCTTGCGCTGGACGCGCTCGGGTTCCCCTCCGCCACCTTCGCGGCGGTCGACGTGCTGCTCGCGCTCACCTACGCCGGCCGCCTGGGCGAGGCGGTCGACCGGAGCTTCCAGGGCGGGGGGATCGAACGCCTCCTCCCCGGGGCCTTTCCGCTCGCCACCATGGTGCTCGGCGTCCGGAGGCGCCTTCTCGATGCCGATCGTTGAGCGCTCCCTCGTCGAGGTCGACCGGACCGACCAGCTCGAGCTCGAGGGCATCGATGTCTCGGGCGACTGGAACACCTTCCTCCGCTCCCGCGTGAGTGTGGATCTGGACACCAAGATCGCCGACTGGGTCAAGGGGCACCCTCAGGGGGACACCATCTCTCGCTGCTGGCAGTGCGGGACGTGCACCGCCGGGTGCTGCATGCACACCGACTTCGGGCTGGAGGAGTTCAACCCCCGGTACTTCATCTACCTCGCCCAGGTCGGCTACGAGGACGAGCTCAAGCGCTACGCCAACACCGTCTGGCGCTGCGTCTCCTGCAACAAGTGCGTGGAGCGCTGTCCCAAGGGGGTCAAGGTGGAGGAGGTCGTCCACACCATCGGGAGTTACCTCACCTCCTCGGGTCTCGCGCCGGAGAGCCCCGCGGACCGGTTCGACCGGGCCTACACGGACAATCTGCTGGAGCGGGGAATCCTGGACGAGGCCAACCTGTTCCGGACCTACGAGCGGATGGAGGGGCGCAAGACCCCGACCCGGGAGCTGCTCCGGATGGGGCTCGCGCTTCTCCGGAGCGGGCGGCTCCACACCGGCCCGCTGGCCCACCGCACCCGAGGCTGGTCCCGGATGCGCTCGGTTCTCAAGGCCCAGCTCGCCGAGGACGCCCGCCGGATGGGGTCCACTTCCTCCTCCCCCTCGCCCGCCCGGGGGGATCGCCGATGACCGCCGCGAGCTCCCCCCGCGGCCCTGCCGACGCTGTGCCGGCCTACTATCCGGGCTGCTCGCTCGATGGACTTGGCCGGGCGTACGAGATCAGCTCCCAGCAGGTCCTCCGGCATCTGGGCCTTTCCCTGGACCGGATCGTGGACTACAACTGCTGCGGGGCGACGGAGGTGAAGAACCTCAGCCAGGACGTCTCCCTGGCCCTTCCCGCGCGGAACCTGGCGCTGGCCCGTTCCATGGGCCGTCACCAGGTCGTGGCGGCCTGCAACGGTTGCGTCTACTCGCTCACCCGGGCGAACGACTCCGTCCACGAGACGGAGACCCGGGAGCGGATCAACGCCCTCCTGGGCCGTGGGGGATCGCCGGCCTACGACGGGTCCGCCTCGGTCCAGCACCTGCTGGAGTTCATCTACCAGCGGGCGGGACCCGAGCGCATCCGGTCCGCGGTGCGCCGTCCGCTCACCGGGCTCACCATCGCCCCGTACTATGGGTGCCTGTACACGCGCCCGAAACGCTACACCGGCGCGGGAAAGACCCCCGGTACCGACGACCCGGAGCACCCGCACTTCCTGGACGAGCTTCTCATCGCCTGCGGGGCGAAGGTCCTCACCGATTATCCGGCGAAGACCATCTGCTGTGGAGGGGGTCATGCGCTGAGCGACCTGGAGGTCTCGGTGGCGTTCAGCGCCTCCGTCCTCAACGAGGCCAAGCGGGCGGGGGCCGATCTGGTCGCGACGATCTGCCCGCTCGGCCAGATCAACATCGAGAACCACTTAGACCGCATCCGCGCGGAGTACGGGGAGGAGGTGGTGCGGCCAGTGGCCTACTTCACCCAGCTCATGAGCCTCGCCTTCGGCTCGACGCTGCGCCAGGCTCGTCTCGCCGACAATTTCTCTCGCCCCGACCTCTTTTTGCGCGGGCGGGGCTTCTCCTAGGACACCCGACCATGACGATACTGAACGGATGCGAGTTCCCCGAGGACCGGTCGTACTTCATCGAGCGCACCCAGATGACCTG
>JAKATE010000172.1 GCA_021828085.1 Thermoplasmata archaeon
CTTCTCCGAGGGGATCCCCAAGCTCGACGGGAGCTCCATCCGTGGCTTCACCGACATCCACGAGTCCGACATGCGGCTCGCCCCCGATGTCTCCACCCTCCGTCTGCTCCCGTGGTACAATCCCCCCCACAAGACCTTCCGGTTCATCTGCAACGTCTGGGAGGGCTACCGGCACGAGCGTTTCAGCCGGGACCCCCGGTTCGCCGCCGAGCGCGCCCTCGAACTGATGCGTTCGCGCGGCTTCGACGAGTCGTACTGGGGCCCGGAGCTCGAGTTCTTCGTCTTCGACCGGGTCCGGATCGACCCCTCCCCGCTCGGCGCCACCCTCCCCGGGAACGGGGACGGCTACGCCATCGAATCCATGGAGGCGCCGTGGACGCAGGGCGCGTTCAACCTCCTCCCCTTCGCCATGAAGGGCGGCTACTACGCCGCCCCTCCGCGCGACGGCCTGGCCGACCTGCGCAACGAGATCGGTCTCGTCCTCGAGGAGTCCTTCGGGATCGCCGTGGAGGCCCATCACCACGAGGTGGCCACTGCCGGGCAGTGCGAGATCAACATCCGCTACGCCCCGCTGCTCGCCACCGCGGACAACATCATGACGATGAAGATGGCCATCAAGCGGACCGCCCAGCAGTTCAACCGGGTGGCCACCTTCATGCCCAAGCCGATCTTCGGCGACAACGGCTCGGGGATGCACACTCACCAGAGCCTCTGGAAGGGGGGGCACAACACCTTCTACGACGCCGACGAGCCGTACGCCGAGGTGAGCCAGACCTGCCGGTACTACATCGGCGGGCTCATGGAGCACTCCCGTGCGCTCACGGCGATCACCAATCCCACCACCAACTCCTACCGGCGGCTGGTCCCGGGCTACGAGGCGCCGGTCTTCATCGCCTGGGCACGGGGGAACCGCTCGGCCAACTGCCGGGTGCCCGTCTACGAGAAGACGCTGGAGAAGTCCAAGCGCATCGAGTTTAGGACCCCCGACCCCTCGTGCAACATCTACCTCGCCCTCTCCGCCATGCTGGCGGCGGGGCTCGACGGGATCCAGCGGAAGATCGACCCGGGGAACCCGGTCGACCAGGACATCTACCACCTGACCCCCAAGCAGCGCAAGGACCTGGGGGTCCGGGAGCTCCCGGGCTCGTTGCGCGAGTCGCTGGACGCGCTGGAGTCCGATTCGGGCTTCCTGGAGGGGGTCTTCTCGAAGGACCTCCTCGAACACTACGTGGGGCTCAAGCGCAAGGAAGCGCTCGACGTCTCCCTGCGGCCGACCCCGCTGGAGTTCGCGCTCTACCTGGACGCCTAGGCTTCGGGCGGACCGGGGATCCCGGGCCCTGCGGTGGGCGGGGTTCGGCCAGGGTGACGCCCCGCACGTCCGTTCGACCTCTCCCCGACCGGGAAGAGGCGTCCCCGCGTTGACGGACGCGGCCCGGGCGTTCTTGCGAGCGCTGAGGGTCCGCGGCCTACCCGATGATGATCACGACGATCAGGAGCAGGATGGTCACGACCACCCCGGCCCGGACCCAGTGGTAGATCTGGGTCGTCGTCTGGTCGATGCGTTGGAGAAGCTCGTTCGCGTCGCTGGGCAGGGCGGACCCCGTCATAGAGGTGTCTGGCCGTTGTCGGAACATGAGGGGTTCGAGCGGCGGGCGATACTTATCACCGTGCTATGGGAGGTTTGACTCACGGAGACGTGGAGCAGACCCTTCTGCCAAGGCGCAGTCCCGGGGTGGGCGGACGTCTAGAGTTCCGATCGGTCGAAGCGGTCGAGATCACCGGTGGCGCTTCCCCCCTGCCCGCGGCCCTCGCCTCTCCTGGTCGGTCCTCGTCAACAGCCTCCCCGCCCCCATGGAACCACGGTCCACGGGCCTCCCCATAGAGCCGTCCCGGCGGGCGGCTCCCCTAGCCGGTGCCGGGCGACGACGAGTCCGCCTCCGCGGAGGTCCTCTCCTCTTGGGACGAGAGCTCCCCCTCACTCCCGGTCCCGCTGGTCCTTCCCTTGCCGTCCTCGGGCCGGGAGGGAGCGGGGGTCTTGCCGCGTGGGGGTCTCCCGATGGCGTACGCGGCCAGCACGACGGCGATCACCGCGATCGCCACCGCGATCCATGTGTAAACACTGGTGCTCGAGGCCGGCGACGTGCTGTTCGGGGAGGTCGACGTGGTCGGGACCTTGGCGGCCGAGACCACGACGCGGAGCGCAGGGGAGGCCTCGTGGGCGCCGGTGGAGTCCGCCACCGTCACGCTGATATTGTAGTTGCCCGGGTCCGAGAAGAGGCATCCCAGGGTCGGCGAGCTTGGCGCCGGGCATCCGACGGGGAGACCCGTCCATTCGTACGTGTAGGGGCCGACCCCTCCGGTCTCATTGGCGCTGAAGACCACCAGGGTCCCGGCGGAGGCTGAGGTAGCGCTCGGGACGAGCTCCGGGGTCGCGAGCGGCTCGGCCACGTAGAGAGGGGAGGGTCCAACGGTCACCGTCCCTCCCGCCGCGTCCGTGACCGTCACCCCGATCTCGTAGCTCCCCACGGCGCTCGGTCGGCAAGTGACCGCGGAGGACCCGGAGTCTCCGGCACACCCGGCAGGGAGGCCGAACCAGCGGTAGGTGAGGCCTCCCGACCCGCCCGAGGTGAGGACGGAGATCTGCGTGCTCTCCCCCAGGTCCATGCTCGCCGGCGAGAGCCCGAGGCCTTGCGCCAGGAGGGTCGGATACACCGTGAGGGTGAGCGCCCTCGAGGAGCTCGAGAGGTCGTTCGCGTCCCGGACCTGGACCGTGATGGAGTAGTTCCCTGCGCTGGTGGGGCGGCAGGCGATCACCGACGTGTTCCCCGCCGGGCAGCCGGTCGGCAGGCCGGACCAGAGGTAGGTGTACGGTGCCTCCCCTCCCGCGACGGAGGCCGTGATCGCCACGGACTGGCCCAAGTCGAGGATCGGGACCGAGGGGGTGAGCAGGGGCGTCCCGAGGGTGGGGGATACGACGAGGGCGAGGGCTCCGGAGCTCACCGTGAAGCCGTTCGCGTCCGTGAGTTCCACGGAGAGCGAGTAGATGCCGGGGGCGGAAGGGGTGCAGGGGAGGGTCACGTGGTCGGTCGAGGAGCAACCCGGAGGGAGCCCCCTCCATTCGACCGTGACCGCGTCCCCGGAAGCGTTGGTGACGCTGACCGAGAGGGCGACGGTCTGTCCCACGTCGACCGCGGTGGGGGCGGCGACGGGGAGGGAAAGAGTGGGGTCCGGGTAGACGGTGACCAGGAGAGGGGTGGAGCTGGTGGAGACGCCATTGGCATCGGTCACCTCAACGGCGACCGGTCCTTGGGTGACGGGGGCGGTGGGGCTGCAGACGAGGAGCGCCTGGGTCGGGCTCGAGCATCCGAGGGACGCGGGAGAGCTCCAGACGTAACCCAGCGCGCCCGGGGCGCCCCCGCTCACGACGGCCGAGAAGTCGAACATCTGCCCAACGTCCGCAGAGAGGCGGTTCGCGGTCACGGTCACGGGCGAGAGGTCACGGTAGACGGTCACGGGGGTCGTTGAACTGACCGCCTGACCGAAGGGGTCCGCCGCCCCGGTCGTCACCTCGTATGTTCCATTGGCCTCTGCCCGGCAAAGGGTGGTGAGTTGCTCGGGCGAGGGAAGGATGGGAAGGCACGTCAGCCCGGCGCCCGGGGTGGTCGCCGCGGAGAGCGACAGCCCCGGGGGGTAGGCGTAGATGACAGGGGTGACGAGGGCGAGCCACTCCCCCACGTCCGCGCTCCCGGCCAGGGCCGAGGAGAGCGCAACACTGGAGTTCCAGACGCCCAGGGAGTCGGAATGGGTATCGGCGACCCAGAGGGTCCCTGTCGCAGGCTCGGAGGAGAGGCCGCTCGGCCCACTCCCTCCGGGGAGGGTCTCCACCAGGTCGCTGCCAAAGATGACGCTCAGGTTGTCGCTCGAGAAGTCGGCCACGACCATGGCCCCGGTGACGGGATCGTACGCCAGTCC
>JAKATE010000017.1 GCA_021828085.1 Thermoplasmata archaeon
GGAAGGCTCGCCCGTGCCTTCGAGCTCACCCGGGCGGAGGACGGGCTGAGACTGGGAACTCCGGCGTTCCGGGTGCTCGCCCGGGACCAGCCCGGGCCCCGGGTGGTGCGCACCGGACGGATCGGGCTCTCCCGGGCCTCCGAGCGCCGGCTCCGCTTCGTCGTGGCCGGGTCCCCGTGGGCCTCAGGCCCAGCGCGCGCGAGAGGGGCTGGCTCGTGACCCCCTCCCCCGTGCTCCTCGGCTGTTCCGGCTGGGACTACACCGAATGGGTGGGTCGCTTCTACCCTTCCCGGGGGCCCACGGACCGGCTCCAGCACTATGCCCAGGTCTTTCCCATCGTGGAGATCAACTCGAGCTTCTACCACCTGCCCACCTCCCGGACCGTGGAGTCCTGGGCCCGCCGGACCCCGCGGGGGTTCCGTTTCACGGCGAAGGTCCCGCAGGAGATCACCCACGACCGTCGGCTCGAGGAGGTGGAGGTGCCGCTCCGGGCGATGGAGCAGGTCTTCCGCCCCCTGGTCCGCGCGGGGAAGCTCTCCGCTTTCCTTGTGCAGCTCCCTCCTTCGCTCGCCTTCCACGCGCCGACCGTGCGGCGCTTCTACGCCTCGCTGCCGAGGGAGGTCCCGGTGGCCGTGGAGTTCCGGGAGGAGAGCTGGCTCTGCGGGGAATCGTTCGACCTGCTCCGCGAGTTCTCCTTCGCCCACACGGTGGTGGACGAGCCGAAGCTCCCGGTCAACCTCACCGTCACCGCCCCCTTCGCCTACGTCCGCTGGCACGGTCACGGGGACCCGCTCTGGTACGACTACCGGTACCGCCCGGAGGAGCTCGTTCCCTGGGTCGAGCGGGTCCGTGCGCTGGAGCGGGAAGCCCCCCTCATCCTCGGCTTCTTCAACAACCACTTCCGCGCCGACGCACCGGCCAACGCCCTCGAGATGGGGGAGCTGCTGGGGCTGCGCCCACCCCCCTGGGTGCAGCGGTTGACCGCGCCCACGCTCCCGCCCCCTTCCGGTCCGACCCGGGTCCCCCCTCCCGGGACCCCGGGGCCCGTTCACGATGACGCGGCCGGGTCCGGGGGTTCGGTCGGCCGCCCTGGGCGTACATAAATATCGCACGGGGGTCATCACCCCATGGTCGCCATAGGCGAAGCCGCGCCGGATTTCGAGGCCCTCGACCAGGACGGGACGCCCTTTCGACTCTCCTCGCTCCGAGGGAGCCCGGTGGTGCTGTACTTCTATCCCAAGGCGGACACCCCGGGGTGCACCATCGAGGCGCAGGGGTTCGCCAAGGACTTCGGGGAGTATCGTGCGAAGAAGGTCCACGTGGTCGGCGTGAGCACGGACAGCTGCAAGGACCAGAAGGCCTTCGCGAAGAAGTACGGACTTCCCTTCACCCTCGTCGCCGACGACGACCGGAAGGTCGCCGAGAAGTACGGCGTGCTCTCCCGGGAGCACGGGGTGGCAAGCCGGATCTCCTTCTTCCTCGACCCCCAGGGGAAGGTCCTCGAGATCGTGAAGGGCTCACCCGATCTGCACCTGACCAAGGCCCGGTCGAGATTCCTCCAGGCCTGAGCGGGGCCGCTCCCGAGGGGTCCTCCCGGCGGATCAGCCCGGGGCGGGGGTCGGGACGAACTCGAGGGCCCCCAGGCTGAAACCCCCGAAGGCATACTCCCGGCTGCGCTCGCGGCCGGAGAACCCGTTCCCCAGCGCGCCGAGCAACAGGAAGAGGGGCGCGAGGTCCCCTTCCGGACGGGCGAGCTGCCAGGCACGACGGTCGTAGCCCACGAGCCCGGGCAAGTCCCGGGCCAGAGCCCTCTCGACGATCTCCCGCTCGATCCGTTCCCCCTCCGGCCAGCGCGAAGCCGGGTCCTGGGAGAAGCGGGAGAAGTCGTGGAGGATCGAGCCGGTGGCGATCAGAGCGGTACGGCGGGCCGGGTCCTCGAGCACCGGTCGGAAGGCCTGCCCGGTCCGATAGTGGAACTCGGGCCCCCGGGAAGGGGCGATGGAGACCGGGACGACCGGGGTCTTGGCCCCGGGGGCGAGGTGGAGGAGCGGGGCCCAGGCGCCATGGTCGAGCCCCCAGTCGGTGGTCGCCTGGACCGCCTCTCCGGCCCTCTGGCCGGCCTCCACCAGCGCGCGGGCGAGGACCGGATCGCCAGGAGGCTCATAGCGGACCTGGGAGAGCGAGGGGGGGAAACCGGAGAAATCGTAGATCTGGGGAGGGCGCTCGCTGACCTGGACCCGGATCCCGTCCCGCGTCATCCAGTGGGGGCTCGAGACCACGATCGTGTCGGGTCGGTACCGTTCGAGCATCTCGAGCGACCGGAGCGCCTGGACCGTCGACCGCCCCGCCCCCCCGAAGGCCCCGGGGTCGATCAGGAACGGCGCATTGGGGACGTACGCCCCGTAGACCAGCGTCACGGCCGGACCCCCGCGCGCCGGGCCTGCGTTGGACGCGAGCTCGTGGGCCCTCGTCCCGGGACCGCGCCCCTCCCCTTCCGCACGCCGATGCTACGGTTCGAGGAGTATTTACCCTCCCAGGGGAGGAGCGGTCCGAAGCTCCTGCGCCGGGGAGCGAGCGGGGGCCCTCCGGCTACCGTTAAGGTCCGCGGGGGCGTCGGCCCGGCATGGCCCGCCGGCCCGAGGTCCTCCCCTCCCAGGGCTGCCCGGTGGGGGACCTGCTCGCCTTCCTCGGAAAGCCGTACGTGCTCGACATCCTGCGCCTCTTCCACGAGGAACCCCGACCCCACCGCTTCCTCGAGATCCAGCAGCGTCTGGGACTCTCGCCGAACACGCTCACGGGGAGGCTCAAGGAGCTCGTCGGCTCCGGCTTCCTGGTCCGCACCGCCTACCCCGAGATCCCCCCGCGGGTCGACTACTCGCCGACCCCCAAGGCCCGGGCCCTGGATACGATCTTCGACGCCCTGGGCGACTGGGCCCGCGAGCACGACCTCGCCCAGTTCCATCCGGCGCACGCCGTCGCCGCGCTCGCCCGCGCGTAGTCGGCCGTCGCGCTCAGTGCTTGCGGATGCGGATCTTGGGGTGGACGTTGCCGTCGCGCGGCTTCATCCACGAGAAGCTCCGGAGGCGGGCGCTGCGGCCGAAGCCGCACTTGGCGCAGATGCGCTTGCGGACGTGGTAGGAGTGGTGCCCGCAGCGTCGGCAGAGCACGTGGACGGTCTTCCCCCCTCGGCGGGCCGGAGTTCCCTTTCCCATCTTCCTCTTCCCTTCCCCTTAGGGGGAGATGAACACCACATTGTCCCCCCGGACCAGCGTGAGCCCGGAGAGCGAGGTCACCTTCTCGGCCTCGACCTCCTCGGCCGAGGAGAGCACGATGTTCATGTGCTGATCGAAGCTCTGGAGGACCCCGCGGTACGCGCGTCCCCCCCGCAGCTCCACCAGCACGCGCTTTTGGAGGTTCTGCTGGAGCAGGTCCAGAGGCTTCACGGGGCGACCGAGCGGAGGGGAGGTTGATAAGGTTTGGGCAGGAAAGCGAACGTTGGCCGGCCCACCCGACGGCCGCGCACCTTCCGCGGTCAGCGTTCCTTCCCGGGATCCCCTCCCGGGGGCGCGGCCCCGGGATGCGGAGGGAGCCGGACCAGCACCTTTCGGCATCGCGGGCAGAAGGTGGCCGGTTCCTCCTGCCTCCAGCCGCAGCTCACGCAGAGGTAGCGACCTGTGGTGGAGGCGGGGTGCTTCCACCACCGGCCCCCGGGGGAGGCCCAGAGGGGCGAGGGCTCCGGTGCCGGACGGTGACGGGCTTCCCAGGCGAAGAGGGCCAGCCCGCCGGCCAAGAGCGCGACCCCCGCGAGGGCGTCCGTCGGGTCGTCGGTGAGCGGGGCCAGCGTGAGGGCCAGGGCCCCCAGGAAGACCAATCCGGCCTCGGCCGTACCGGCCCAAGCCCAGCGGAGCTCGTTGGAGACCTTCGGCCCGGCGGCGGGGCTCGTCGACGGCCTCTCGGTCCGGGCCATGGTCCCGGGAAGGGAACGACCACCCCTATCTGAGCCGGAGGGGCTCCGACCCTCCCCCCGCAGAGGCGCCGGGGACGGGGAGGGGAACCGGCCCACCCCCTTCTGGGCGAGTCCCACCGGGGAGCGCGCCGACAAGGTATTGGTCTATACCTGGGCAGGTTCGTCAGGACCCATGGGTCCCCCGGCCGCGGGACGCGGGCTGGTCGAGGCTCGCATCGAGCTGGAGAGCACCGACCCTGACGATGGGGGGCGGATCCCCCCGGGAAGCTCTCCCGTGGAAGAGGGAGGGTGGACCCTGAGGGTCCGCTTCCCCGCCACGTGGGAGAGCGCAGTACGGCAGAGCCTGGCCGGGAAGACGATCTCCTCGCTCCCTCTTGGACGAACCACCGGCTCGCCGGTCGAGCTTCGGTTAAGGGGGGCACGGAAAGCCCTTCACGCGTGGGGAAAGGCGCTCGGGGAGGGCCGGGGCGGGCCCCCCAAACTGGGGCGAGAGGTCGAGGACGCGCTCCACGGCTTCTTCCGTCGGAGCCCGCTCTCCCTCCGGCTCGGGGGCGGAAGGAAGCTCCGCGTGGGGGAGCGCCCCCTTGTGATGGGGGTCCTCAACGTCACACCGGACTCGTTCTACGACGGGGGTCGCTACGCAGGACTCGAGGACGCGGTGGAGGAGGGGCTCGCCCTCGTCTCGGAGGGGGCGGACTTCCTCGACGTGGGGGGGGAGTCCACCCGCCCGGGCGCCTCTCCCCTGCCCGTCGCCACCGAGCTCCGCCGGGTGCTCCCGGTCGTCGAGCGGCTGCGCCGGGAGTCCTCCGTCCCGATCTCCGTGGACACCCGACGGCCGGAAGTGGCGAAGGCCGTCCTGCGCGCCGGGGCCCATCTCATCAACGACGTGGGAGGGCTTAGACTGCCGGCCCTGCGACGCGTCATCGCCCGGGAGGAGGCCGGGGCCGTGGTGATGCACATGCGGGGAACGCCGAGGACCATGCAGTCGGACACGCGCTATACGGACGTGCGCGCGGAGATCTTCTCCTACCTCCACGAGCGCCTGCGCGCCGCTGAGAAGGACGGCATCTCGCGGGAGGCGCTCCTCGTCGATCCGGGGATCGGCTTCGGCAAGTCCTACGCGGCCAACTGGGAGCTCCTCCGGCACCTCCGCGAGCTCCGGGCCCTCGGCCGGCCCGTGCTCGTCGGGGTCTCCCGCAAGGGATTCCTCGGGGAGGCGCTCGGCGGGGTCGGCCCGGACGGACGGCTCGAGGCTTCGCTGGCCGCGGCGCTCCTCGCCGCCGAGCGGGGGGCGGATGTGCTCAGGGTGCACGACGTCGCGCCGACGCGGCGCGCACTCTCCGTGCTCGCACCGATGGGGCGCGCCGGGCTCGCGGCGGCGTCCCCGCCCTAGGGCGGACGGGTCCGGGGGCGACGCGGGAGGTCCCCCCGTCGGCCTCGAGGGGGATGCTCCGGAGGGGCCCGGTTCCGGACCCGGCGCTCCCCCCGGTCCGCAGCCCCTCGAGGAAGTAGCGGGCCGCCTCCTCGAGCGCGAGGAGCCCCTCCCGTGCGCTGCGTATCCCCTCCGGGTCCGTCGGTCCGCGCTCGAGGAGGGCGCCCACGCTCTCCTCCAGGGAGCGGAAGGCCCCCTCCAGCTGGAGGAGGACCGGCGGCTGCAAGAGCGCGTGCCTCGTCTGCTGGAGCAACCGAACGAGCCGGTCCCGGACCTCGGGGGGGGGGGGGGGGGGCCCGAACCCCCGTCTACGGGTGGGCACGGGACCCCTCCGCGGCGGGCTCCGGCTCGAACTCGACCAGGAGCACGCCATTCTCGAAGGTCGCCCGGGCCACGGGGAGGCTCGCGTAGGCGACGGGGAGGGTCAGCGAGCGCTTGTACCAGCCGACCTTCACGAAGAGGGTGTCCCCGCGGGCGGAGACGTCGAGCGTCTCGCGCTCGGCGAAGGGGAGTTCGAGCCTGACGTAGCGTCGGTCCCCCCGGGCGAAGAAGCGGATCGGCCGGCTCCGGGCGAAGATGGTCGTGGGATCGGAGTCCCCGAAGACATCGTGGCTCAGGCGGAGGAGCTTCTCCTCGCCCAGGACCTCCTCCGGATAGTACGGCACCTGGCGCTGCGGGAGCTCGCCGAAGGACTCCTGGATCGCCTGGAGGTTCACCTGCTGCTCCCTCCGCTCGCGTTCCAGGAAGTCCCCCCGGGCCGACGGGGGAAGGACCCGGTTCACCACGACCATCTCCACCGGGATGTCGAACAGGTTGAGGTAGGTGTACGCCCGGCGGGTCTCGTTGATCACCATCCGCTGCGGGTTCACCACGAGGCGCACGGAGGTGTGTGCGCTGTCGCTGAGGAGCTTGCGGACGTCCTTGAAGCGCGTGTAGAGGTCCTCCAGGGTGTCGAAGAAGCGGTCCGAGGGGAGCGGGGTACGCATCATCCGGCCCACCGTGGGTCGGGCGACCTTGAGGACGTGCCGCTGGAGCTTGAGGAAATGGTCGAAGTACCACTGGAGCACGTCCGGGAAGGAGAGCAGCCTCAGGGTGTCGGCGGTGGGGGCGGTGTCCATCACCACCACGTCCCAGTTCCCCTCGCGCTGGTAGCGCTGGAGGAGCAACAGGGCGGTGATGAGCTCCATGCCGGGGAAGACCACCGCCTCGCGGGCCGTGATCTCCTCGACGCCCTGGGAGGCGAGGAGGGCGCTCAGGTAACCGTAGACCTCCTTCCAGTGCAGCTCCATCTCCCGGAGCACGTCGACCTCCTGGCCGTAGAGGTTCGGCTTGATCTCCACCGGGTCCGGGCCCAGCGGGACCAGGAGGGCGTCCCCCAGCGAGTGCGCCCCGTCGGTGGAAATGGCGATGGTCCGGTGCTCGAGCTTCGCCGACGCGAGCGCGGTGGCGCTGGCGAGGGAGGTCTTCCCCACGCCCCCCTTCCCCGTGTAGAGCAGCGTCCTCACGGCCCGCTCATCTCCAGGGCGTCGGGGAGCTCCTCCTCCAGGACGAAGGTCCCCTTGTAGCCGCAGCGCCGGCAGGTGTAGGTCGAGCCGGTGAAGAGCGTCACGTCGCGGTCGATCTCGTGCGAGCGGCAGTGCGGGCAGAGGAGGACCGCGCGGACCTTAGGGCGGTGTCTTCTCGGCACGCTCCCCCTCCTCGCCCTCCGCCGGGCCCGAGGACCCCTCCGGGGTCTCCCCCGGACTCACCAGCCGGACCGCCGCCTTGACCTCGTCGCCGGGTTCGACGCGCATGAGGATGACCCCGAGGGTGTTGCGCCCCTGCTCGCGGATCTGGCTCACCGGGGAGCGCAGCGTGATGCCCTTCTGTGTCGTGAGCAGCACCTCGTCCCGCTCGGTCACGGGGAGGACCGCCACGACCTCGCCGTTGCGACCGCCGGTCTTGATCCCGATGACCCCGCTGGCCGCCCGCGCCGTGAGTCGGTAATCGTCCACGGGGGAGCGCTTGCCGAAGCCGGTGCTCGTGACCGTGAGCAGCGAGGGGAAGGCCTTGGAGACCGGCGTCATGGCCACCACCCGGTCCCGGGGACCCTTGAGCCGGAGGCCGCGTACACCGTAGGTCGCCCGACCCATCTCCCGGAGCTCCGACTCCGCGAAGCGCACCACCTGCCCCTCGCGCGTCGCCAGGAGGATCTCCGATCCCCCGTCGGTGAGCGCCACGTCGACGAGCTCGTCTCCCTCCTCCAGGTTGATCGCCTGGATGCCGCTCACGCGGATGTTCTGGTAGCGGGAAAGGGCCGTCCGCTTGGTGAGGCCCCGGGAGGTGGCGAAGACCAGCGTCCCGGGCCCCGTGAGGCCCCGGACGGGGAGCTCGGTCTGGATGCGCTCCCCCTCGCGGAGGCGGGGAAGCAGGTTCACGATGGCCTTGCCCTTGGCGTGGCGTCCCATCTCGGGGAGCTCGTAGGCCTTCAGGCGGTAGACGCGTCCCTGGTTCGTGAAGAACAGCACGTCGTCGTGGGTCCGCGCGGCAAAGGCGCGGGTCACGAAGTCCTCCTCCTTGGTCTCCATCTGGACCAGGCCCTTGCCGCCCCGGCGCTGCCGGCGGTAGGTCTCCAAGGGGAGGCGCTTGATGTACCCGGTGTTCGAGACGAGCACCACCACGTCGGTGTCCTCGATCAAGTCCTCCAGGGAGCGCTCCGAGAACCCCTCCACCAGCGTGGTCCGCCGGGGATCGGCGTGCTCCTCCTGGAGCTTCGAGAGCTCCCCGTCGAGCACCCCGGAGAGCACCACCGGGTCGGCCAGGATCCCCTGGAGGCGTCGGATCTCCTCCTCCTTCTGCTTCGCTTCGTTGAGCAGCTCCTCGCGCTCGAGCGCGGTGAGGCGCGAGAGGCGCATCTCCAGGATGGCCTTCGCCTGCTCGGCGGAGAGCAGGAACTTGCCCATGAGCGCGCTCTGCGCCTGGGCCGCGTCGTGGCTGCGACGGATGAGCCGGACCACCTCGTCGATGTGGTCGATGGCCGTGAGGAACCCCTCCAGCAGGTGGTGGCGTTCCTCGGCCTTGCGCAGCTCGAAGCGCGAGCGTCGCATGATCACCTCGCGCCGGAAGGCGAGGTGGAGCTCGAGGATCCGCCGGAGCGGGAGGACCTCCGGCTTGCGGTCCACCAGGGCGAGGTTGATCACGCCGAAGGAGGTCTCGAGCCGCGTGTGCGCGTAGAGCTGGTTTAACACGATCTCGGGGGAGGCGTCGCGCTTGAGCTCGAAGACCACCGAGACGCCGTCCTTGTCCGACTCGTCGCGCAGGTCCGAGATCCCGTCGATCCGCTTGGACTTGATGAGGTCGGCGACCTCCTCCAGGAGCTGGGCCTTGTTGATCTCGTAGGGGATCTCGGTGACGACCACCTCGGTGCGCTCGTCCCGTTCCCGCGTGGAGGCCTTGGCCCGGAGCAGCAGCGTGCCGCGCCCGGTCTCGTAGGCCTCCCGGATCCCCTGGCGGGAGAGCAGCCCCCCGGTGGGGAAGTCCGGCCCGGGAAGGACCGTCAGGATCTCGTCGAGGGTCGCCTCGGGGTGCTGGAGCAGGAGCCTCAGCGCTTTAACGACCTCCCCCAGGTTGTGCGGCGGGAGGTTCGTCGCCATCCCCACCGCGATACCGGCCGAGCCGTTGACCAGCAGGTTGGGAAGACGCGATGGCAGCACCTGGGGCTGCTTGAGCGAGCCGT
This sequence comes from Thermoplasmata archaeon, assembly GCA_021828085.1. Lineage (GTDB taxonomy): Archaea > Thermoplasmatota > Thermoplasmata > Lutacidiplasmatales > UBA184 > JAKATE01. Next base: position 9,115 of record JAKATE010000017.1, read on the forward strand.
CGAAGTTGTCCTCCCACTCCACGGTCTCCTTGTCCAGGTCCTCGACCATGGAGTCGGTGAGCCGGGCCAGCCGGGCCTCGGTGTAGCGCATGGCGGCCGGGCTGTCGCCGTCCAGGGAGCCGAAGTTCCCCTGCCCCTCGATGAGCGGATGGCGCAGTGAGAACGGCTGCGCCATGCGCACCAGCGCGTCGTAGACGGAGAGGTCGCCGTGCGGATGGTACTTCCCCAGCACCTCCCCTACGGTGCGGGCGGACTTGCGGAAGGGCCGGTCGTGGGTGGCCCCACTCTCCCACATGGAGTAGAGGATCCGCCGTTGCACCGGCTTGAGGCCGTCGCGCACGTCGGGGAGGGCCCGCCCGACGATCACGCTCATGGCGTAGTCGATGTACGAACGGTGCATCTCCCGCTCGAGCGGCTGCGGACGGACGCGGGCACCAGCGGGCGCCTCGCTCACGCTCTCGCTCATGGGGCATCGCTCCGGCCGCCCGCGCCGGCAAGCCCTCCCACGTGGAAGGGCTGCCCGGCCAGGAGGCGGTCGGCCTCCCGAAGGAATGCCGCCTCTTCTCCCTTCGGTATGCTCGCCCCGCTGGCCACCCGGTGCCCCCCTCCCTCCCCGCCGACGGCCTGGGCCGCTTGCCGGCAGGTCTCGGCGAGGTCCAGCCCCCGGTCGGTCAGCCGCGGGGTACCCCGCGCCGAGACCTTCACCACGTCCCCCTGCCGCGCGAGGGCGAAGACCGGTCGGTCCGGATCGAGGAGGTAGGCGAGGGCGAGACCGGCCACCGGCCCGGCGAGGGCGGGCTCGTCCAGGGAAAAGGCCTGGAGGTGCTCCCGGACCTCGAGCCCCTCTCCGCGCTCCAGGCGGGCGAGCTCCGCGAGCACCCGGGAGCGCCAGTGCTGCTCGAGCTCCTTCGCCCGCTCCCGAGCGCTCCGGTCCCCCAGCGCGAGGGCAATCCCCAGGGACGGCCTCCCTTCGCGCCCGCAGGCGTTCTGGAGCGTGGAGAGCCAGCCCACGTCCTCCTCCTCGGGCTGGAGGAGGAGCCGCTCCTCGCGGACCCGTTCGCAGAACTCCGGGCGGGCCCCCTGGGCGATCAACTGGAGGAGGAGGGCGCTCGTGAGGCGCCGGAGCGCCTCCGGGCGGAGCGATGAGAGAGGCTCCCGCGGGTCCTCTCCGAGGTCCTCGAGGAAGTTCCGAACGGCCCCGGGGTTCCCGGAGAGCCCCCGGAAGTACGGGTCCACCGAGCCCGCGATCGACGGGGCGAGCTCGCCTTCCGCGAGGCTGAGCGCCGGTCGCCGCTGGAGGAGCCCCTGCGCCTCGGCCCGAGCGAGGACGCTCTGGTTGAGCCCCCGGAAGCCCCCCACGTGCATCCGGTCGGCGACGGCTCCGGCGAAGGCCCACGCGACGAGGTCGGCGTTCTCCTCCGAGAGCCGGCGGGCGAAGAGGTAGGTGAGTACGCTCGCCGAGCACTCGCTCATGCCGTCGACCCCCCAGTGGTGGGGGTTCACCACCACCAACCCCTCACGGGGGGGCGGGGGACCCAGGGGACGGTGGTGGTCCAGGACGATCACCGGTTGGGGGTGGCGGGAGAGGAGCTCCAGATAGCTCTCCCCGGTGTCCACCACCAGCACCGGGCCGGCGATCCGTGCGAGGAGGGCACGGATCCGCCCCTCCTCGAGGCTGAAGAGCGCCGTGAGCTGCCAGCGACGCCCCCAGCGGGAGAGGGCGCGGGCGGCCACCGAGGCCGATGCGATGCCGTCCCCGTCGTTGTGGTAGAGCACCCGCCAGCGCCCGGGGGTCGAGGAGAGCAGACGCTCGGCCCGCTCCAGTTCCGACAACGCTCCGGGGCGCCCTTCAAGCTCAGGAAGGGCGCCGGAGCTCACTGGACCTGCAGCGCGGCGGTCTCGGCCCGGTACCGCCAGTCGGCTGGCAGGACCCCGCGGCGCCGGTAGTAGTGGGAGAGGCGGCGGATCTTCGACTCCACCAGCGAGAGGCCCCGCCGGTTGGAGAGGTCCTTGGGATGCCGCTCCAGATGCTGCTGCAGGTGGACCACGCGCTGGAGGAGCGCGGCGAGGTCCTCCGGCAGGGCGCCGGCCTGTCCCTTCGACTTCAGCAGCGGGACCATCCGCTGCCCGGTCACCAGGCGGACCGAGGGGACGCCGTGGGTGTCCCGGAGGGTCAGGCCGATGCGCGCCGGGGAGAGACCGGTCTGGCTGAGCTTGACGGCCTCCTCGACCACCTCCTCCTTGTCCAGCGGGACCCAGGCGGGGAGGGAGGCGGGGTAGGGCCGGTGGCTCGCGGAGCGGCCCCGGTGGCTGGAGTGCAGTCGGCTCATGGAGGGGGAGGTCGCGACCGAGGAGGGATACTTAAGAGTAACGTCGGTCGGCCCTCCCCGGGGGGGCCTCAGCGCCCTCCCCGCCCGACCCCCGGGAGCCCCCGGATCCTGGGGTCGTTCGGAGCGGCGGCCGCGGAGTGTTAACTTTCCCAAAAAGCGTATAATCGTCTTGTAGGTCGCTCCCGTGCCGGAGCGATCCTCCCATGGGAGACCTCCCCGCTCCCCCCACCCCCGCAAGCTCCGCCGGCCCCGGTCGGGAGGCTCCCCCCCGGCTGCGGCGGAACGTCTTCCATCTGCTGGACCTCATCCCCCTCTCCACCTCCAGCGTCGCCCCCACGTTCAGCATCGCGGCGGCCTTCGGGGTCATGGTCGCCTACGCCGGCCCCCAGGCCATCATGTCCGTCCTCTTCGCCTTCCCCCTCTTCCTCTTCGCCGCGCTGCTCTTCCGGCAGTTGAACATCCACTATCCCCACGCAGGCGCCTCCTACCACTGGGGGAGCCGCATCGTGGGACGCCGTTTCGGGGGGCTGCAGGCGTGGATCGTGACCCTGGCCTACTTCCTCTCCCTGCCCCCCATCCTCGTCCCGGCGGGGGCGTACACCCTGAGCCTGCTCGCCTCCTTCCAACTCGTCTCCCCGGCCGTCGTCTCCAGCATCTTCTGGCAGTCCATGACCGGCATCGCCTGGGCCGGTGTCGCCGCCCTCCCCCTCGTCCTCGGCGCCAAGCCCACTGCCCGCTTCACGGAGGGGTTCCTCCTGGTGGAGCTGGTGATCCTCGGGGCCTTCCTGGGGGTCGGCCTCCTCGCCCTCCCCACCCACACCGTAAACCCCCCCTCCCTCTCCTGGTTCTTCTCCACCCGCATCAACCCGCTCGACTTCGCCCTGGCGCTGGTCGTGGTGGCCACCATCCTGGACGGCTGGGAGATCGACAGCTACGCCTCGGAGGAGGCGAGGCGCCCCCGGGACTGGCCGGGGCTCTCGGGGATCCTCGGGCTCGTCTCCGTCTTCGCCATCTATCTGATCACCATGCCCCTCATGGTGGCGGAGACCCCGCTCGCGGCGCTCTCCTCGAGCCCCGACCCCCTGGCCACCTGGATTGGGGGGGTGATGCCCTCCGCCACCTGGGGGATGGACCTCGCGGTGATCATCTCCACGGCGAGCTCGCTCTGGCTCACCGCCTTCATCCTGAGCCGGGCCTGGTTCGCCCTGGGGCGCGACGGGCTGCTGCCGGGGGCGTTCGCCCGGCTCCACCGGCGTTTCCAGAGCCCCTGGATCAGCGTGGCGGTGATCACTTCGGCCGAAGTGGGGGTGCAGCTGACCGAGCTCACCTCCTCCTCCGTCTTCGCCTTCTTCAGCGTGGTCCTCACCGCCGCCGGCATCTTCCTGATGCTGGAGTTCTCTTTGGACGCGATCTCCGCCACCGTGGGACTGCGCAAGGCCCACCGGGCCCTCCGCGTGGAGCATGGCGCCCTCCGTCACTCCCACCCTTTCTACCGGATCGTCGCCCCCATCACCGCGGGGGGCATGCTCGCCATCGTCGTCATCGGGCTCTACACCAACGTCACGCTCCTCTACGTCTCGAGCGCCCTGCTGGTCCCGGCCGTCTACTTCGTCTGGCGCGCCGCGCGGACGCCTTCCCTCGCCCCGCCCCTCGAGCCCGAGGTCCTGGGGAGCGAGCCCGCAGCCCCCTGAGCGACGGGCCCCTCCCCGGCGCGGAGGCCAGGCTCGCGGCACCGTCGCGAGGGGGGCGCTCAGGTGAGGCGGCCTTCGTTCTGGACGGAGTTCGCCAGGAACTCCTTCCCTGCCACGTCGATCCGGTAGTGCGGTCCCATGTTCCGCTGTCGGGTCCACGAGTGGGCCCCTGCCCCGATGTAGCGGACCATCTGGTTGCGCAAGAGGAGTCCCAGGGCGACGGGAACGCTGACCCCGGCCTGTCGGACCCCCCAGAACTCGGCCGATTGGAACTCGAGCTCCGCGAGCTCCAGGCCCTTCTCCTGCTCCCGGTCGTAGCTCTCCGCCGCGTTGAGCAGCCGGAGGAGCTCGAGGAGCGTGGCCCGGAGGGGGTCGTTGGGAGCCCCCCGGGCCTCCCCGATCGTCGGGGTCGCCGAAGGGGGGGCCGTCGGAGGACCCGTGCGGAGGGCGGGGGAGAACCCCGTCCGGGGAGGGATCGAGGAACTGCCCGGGCGCGTCTCCGGCATGGAGGAAGAATAGCCTCCCGGGGGGTTATGAAAGTGGCGCCCCGGCCTCAGCCGGGAGCCCCGAGGACCAGGGCGAAGTGGCCCCGGGCGAAAGGGGCGAGGTCGACGCTCTCCCGCAGCTCCAGGCCTCCCTCCCCCAGGGCCCGCTCCGCCGACCGGAGGACCTCCCGGGGGGTGGCGGTCTGCGTCACGGAGCGGGTCTTCAGCATGAGCAGGATCTCGGCCCGCGGCTTGGCGCAGGCCCGGACGTTCTCGAGGAGGACCTCCACCTGGTCGCGCTGGGCCACGTCCTGGTAGAGGAGCTCCACCTCCCCCACCTCGGCCCGGTAGCGCTCCGGTAAGTGGGCGTCGGCGAGGAGCGGGTAGAGGTTCTCCCTCCGGCGGGCGAGCGCCAGGAGGGCGCCGAAGGTCCGGGGGGACTTCTCCACCCCGAAGAGCCGGGCCTGGGGGAGGATATCGGAGAGGTGGCTCAACGTGGTCCCGTGGCTTGCGCCGAGGTAGAGCAGCCGGTGCACGCGGGCGAAGGGCCAGGCGCGCCCCCCGCGCAGCAGGTAGGCGGAGAGCTTGCTCCGGAAAGGGTCCCAGCGCCGGAACTCCTGTCCCTCCTCCTCGACGAGGTCCTCCCCGTAGAGCCGGTTCCCCCGGTCCAGGTTGAGCGTGTAAAGCCCGGGGCCCTGACGATAGACCCCGGGGTCCCGGTAGAGCTCCACGCGCCCCGGTCCTCCCGTTCCTCAGGGGCCGCTCTTCACGGCCACCCAGAGCTCCACCTCGACCGGGGAGTTCATCGGGAGCCGGGCGGTGCCCACGGCGACACGGGCGTGGCCCCCGCGCTCCCCCAGCACCTCTGCGAGGAGGTCGGAGGCGCCGTTGGCGACGGCGGGCTGGCGCGAGAAGCCCTCCGAGCTCGCCACGTAGACGCCCACGCGCAGCACGCGCACGACGGGGGCAAAGCCTCCCAACGCCGAGCGCAGCGCCGCGAGGCCGTTGAGGGCTGCGGCGCGCGCGGCCCGGCGGGCGAGATCCTCCGGGACCTCCCGGTCGACGAGCCCCTCCGCCACCAGCTTTCCCCCCTCTAGGGGGAGTTGTCCGGAGACGATGGCGAGCGAACCGCTCACCACGACGGGGAGATAGGAGCCCTTCGGGGGCGACGGGCCGGGAGGGACCGGATGCGTGCTCCACCAGAGATCGGCCGGATCCTGCCCGGGCATGCCGGCGAGCAAGCCAGAAAGACTATGAACCTTGGTCGGCCCTCCCGAGCGCCTTGACCGCCTCCCTCCTTTCCCCCACCGTCCCCTCGATCCGGCCCGGGGGGGGACGCGCGACCCTCTGGGTGCCCCTGGCCAACAACTCGAGCGCTTCCACCCCTCCCTCCTCCACGGACCTGCTCGTGCTCCTCCTCTTCGTCGCCGTCGCCGCTGCTGTCGTCGCCTACCTGCTCTACCGACGCCACGCCCGCCGTTCCCTGGGGACGGACGGGCAGGGCTCCGGCGGCCCCGCCACATCCACGGCCGGGGGCGAAACGGCTTCGGAAGGAGCAGGGGCTGCGAACCCCGCGGGAGGCCCCGCCGGGGCGGGGGCTACGGCCCCCCTCGAGGCCCCTCAGCTGCCCGTGGGACATCCGAGCGCGTCCGCGACGGACGGGGAGCTCGAGCCGGTGCCGCTTCCGGTCGCGACCGCCCCGAGCGAGGGCCCCCAGTGCGTGCTCTGCGGGATGCCCCTCCCCTCGGCAGACGCCCCCTGTCCCCATTGTACACCTTCCCTCGCCCCGCCTTCGGCTGTTCCGGTATCCCCTCTCGAGCCTCCGGCCCCCGAGGTCCCTCCCGAGGGACTGCTCCCCGTCCCCTCCCCGGCGTCTTCGGGTGGGAGCCCACCCCCGGCAGCCCTGTCCGCGGGAGCCGGTGCGTCTCCCCCCCGTGCGGGGGGCCCCCGCTGCCTCATCTGCGGTGGCCGTCTCGAGTCCGGGGTCTGCCAGACCTGCGGGATGCACTGGAGCGACTGACCCCGGGTTCCCCGGTCACGGGGAGCCGCCGACGCGCTCATTAGCCCGGAGTCTTCTCCGGCCCGTCATGATGGAGGCGCCTCCCGTTCCTCTGGACGCACTGCCGCGCACCGAGCTCCCCCCGGAGGCCTCGCCGGCGGACCGGGCGTTCGTCGAGCTCGAGCAGCGGGTGGTCCATCAGCTCTTCTCCTTCTCACCGGCGAGCGCGGTCCAGCTCGGGCTCCACGCGTACGACGGGCGGGTCCCGGACTACTCCCCGGCCGCTGTCGCCCGTTACCACCAGGGCCTCGACACGCTGGACCGGGAGCTCGAGGCGGTCTCCGAAGGGGAGCTCTCCCCCTCCGCGAGGGTCGACTGGGAGCTGCTCAAGCTCCAGATCGCCTCCGAGCAGTTCAATCTGGACGAGCTCAAGGTCCTCGAGCGCTTCCCCCACGCGTACGTGGACGGGCTCCAGCTGGTCCCGTACATGGCCCGCGACTACGCGCCGGCCGAGACCCGGGCCGCGGCCATGGTCCAGGTCCTGCGTGCCGTGCCCTCCGTCCTGGGGGAGGCCCGGCGGCGTCTCAAGGACCCTCTGGGGGCTCCCCTGGTCCAGGTGAGCCAGGCCATGGCGGCCGGGCTAGCGCCCCATTACCTCGACGCGGAGCATTGGATCGCGCGGGAATCGCCGGGATCGCTCACGGAGTACCGGCGGGCGCGGGAGGCGGCGGAGGACGAGGTCCGGCGCTTCGAGGAGCGACTCGAGGAGGCCCGCCGGCACGCCACCGACGCCTTCGCCCTCGGGCCCGCGCGCTTCCAGCGGCTGCTCTACGTGCGCGAGGGCCTCGAGCTCCCCTGGGAGGAGCTCCGGCAGATCGGCGAGGAGGACCTGCATCGGAACCAGTCCCGCCTGGCCGGGATCGCCCACTCGCTGCGTCCGCCCCGCGAGCCCGGGGCCGCCATCGCGGAGCTGTGGGGGGACCATCCCACCGCCGAGGGTCTGCTCTCGGAGGCGAAGGCGTACACCGAGGAGCTTAGGCGGTTCGTCCGGGAGAAGGGGTTCGTCAGCCTGCCGACCCCCGAGCACTGCCGGGTGGAGGAGACCCCACCGGTCTCCCGCGCCTGGACCACAGCCAGCCTCGACCCCCCTGGGCCCTTCGAGCGGGAGGCGTACGAGGGGGTCTACCACGTCACCCCGGTCGAGCCCAACTGGGACCCGAAGCGCCAGCGCGAGTGGCTCGAATCGTTCAACCGCCCGCTCCTCCGCAACATCACCGCGCACGAGGTCTATCCCGGACACTACCTGCAGCTGCTCCACTTCCGGCGCCAGGCCCGGTCGCTGACGCGGCGGACGTACCTCTCGGCCGCCTTCGTCGAGGGATGGGCGCACTATTCCGAGCTCCTGGTCATCGAGGAGGGCTACGGAGGGGGAGCCCCCCCGGCGGAGATGGCCCAGCTCCACGACGCGCTCCTCCGGGATTGCCGGCTCCTGGCCTCCATCGACATGCACTGCCGCGGAAGGAGCGTCGCGGAAGCCACCGCGCTCTTCGAGGGCCAGGCGCACATGGGCCATTTCCCTGCCGAGCGCGAGGCGCTCCGGGGCACCTTCAATCCGGAGTACTTCTGTTACACGCTGGGGAAGCTCGAGATCCTCCGCGCCCGGGAACGCTACCGGGTCAAGCACCCGGGGTGCAGGCCACGGGAGTTCCACGACCGGCTCCTCTCGCTGGGGGCCCCGCCGGTCGGCTGGATCGACCGCCTCCTCGCGGCTTAGTCCACGCTCCGCGCCGGCGAGGGTTCCGGCCCCTCGGTCGACTCGAGCAGCTGCAGGATCCGCCGAGCCGTGTTCCAGTTCCTGCCCGTCGTGCTCTGCCCCAGGCAACGCTCCAGCCGGGCGGGGGTGAGCCGGGAACCGGCGATCCCGTCGGGATAGTAGACGTAGAGCCCTCGGCCCTTTCGCTGGAGGAGCTCGGGTCCCGGGATCGCCTCGACGGTCCTCTTCCAGGCGCCGGGGGAGGGGGTCGCGGCCAACGGATAGAGAAGGAGGTGGGTCGGGTCCTCCCGCGCCTGCGAGGGGAAAGGGTTCCCGCGGATCAGCCCTCGCCATTCTCCCTGGGAGCAGACCTGGAGATCCACCCGCCCCCCGAGCCGAGGGGGAAGCCGTTCCTCCAGGAGGATCCTAAGGCGCGCGGTAGGAACCGGTGGCGACCAGAAGAGGAGGTTCCCGCTGGTGAGGAAGGTGCGGACCCGGGTGATCTCCGGTCCCTGCGCGGCTCGGGCGAGCCGTTCCATGGAGAGGGACCCCGAGGCCCCCACGTTCACCCCCCGGAGGAGGGCCACATACGCCGGCACGTCCCCACGAGGCGGGAACAGGGTTGAGACTTCCCGATGAGCTCGGCGGGGGCCCGCGCCTATCTATCCTACCGGGCCCGACGCGGCCCTCTACCGGCGGGGGGGGCGAATGGCCTCCGGCAGCTTGGCCTCCACTCCCGGCGATACCGGACGGCCCGCCGACCCGACCGGGACTGACGGCGAAACGGGGAGCCATCCGGGGAGTTCCCCACCGGCGACGGAGGGGGAGCTTCCGGGCTCTCCCCACCGGGGGGGGTCCAGCGCGGTCCGCTCCCGGTGCGCAGCGACGATGAGCTGTGCCCACGGGTCCCCTTCCAGCGGAAGGCCGGGGCCTACGGTGCGGGGCCATCGGGACCCCTGCGCCACGAGCGTGATGGATTCCAGCGCCAGATGGGCACGGCGGAGGATTCCCCGGAGCCTCGGCTCGGTGATCGCCTCGTCGAGGTGCGAGCGGGCCGCCTGCTCGACCGTGAGCGAGCCTTCCTCGGTGATCCAACCGGACAGGAGCACCGGGGCACCGGGGCGGAGCACCCGTGCGACCTCCTCGATCCAATCCCGGGCACGGGGTAGCTCGTTGATCCCCCCGACGCTGATCACTCCGTTCGCCATGGAGGCCCGGAACGGCAGCCGGTCCGCCTGCGCCTCCGCCAGCGAGACCCGGGCGTAGCGGCGGACCTTCCGAAGGAAGGCTTCGAGCGGGAGGAGCCTCTCCACCTCCGGGTCCACCCCGATGAGCAGCTGCCGGAAGTTCGTCGGGTCCGCCACGCGCTGGAGGAGGGAACGGTCCCGGGCCGGAAGGACGAGGAGCGCTCCCGACCAGTGGGAAAGGGACTCGAGCACCGACGAGAGCGTCCGCTCGTGCGCTTCGAGCAGTTCGCGGGAAGGGATCCCGCCGAGGGGGACCGACGCTTCCCCGGGTCGCTCCGGTCGGTGGGGGGTCTCCTTCCGAGTATCCCCGCGCCCTCGGAGTCCGAAGCGCCCCACGCCCCGGTCGACCCACCAGTCCGCGCCGCACTCCCGGCATCTCAACTCCGCCCGGGAGATCCGGCCGCCGGTCTTGCGCCGCGGGAGTAGGCGGGTGAGGTCTCCCCGGCACTCCGGGCAGGCCGTGAGCCGGACTACGCGTTCGAGCATCGGTCTCCAGGGCTTGGGCCGTGCGGTCTCCCCGGCTCCTGGGGGGGCCCGCGCTCTCGCTCGAGCGTCCTGGTCCACATTTTCTTCCTCGGGGAAAAAGGATGGAAAGGGTTCCCCGGAGGCCGGAGCCTCCGGGGGGGCCCGGACCTCCGCCTAGGGGGGTCCGTTTTGGTACGTGATGGTGTACCAGGTGAGGGCCTTGCCACCTCCGATCATGGGGTTGGTGTTGATCCCGGCGGGGTTGATCCAGGTCGAGTAGGAGAAGACCGTGTTCTGCTGGAAGTTGTAGATGTACAACCCCAGCTTGTACGCGATCTGCTCCGCGTTGTTGTAGATGAGTGCCCTCGCCGCGAGGCTGCAGGACGGGGGCGCGCACCCCGCTCCGTCCGCCACCAGGTTCGTGAGCGCCGTGTAGGCCCATCCCTGGCAGCCCAAGGTCACGACCATGTTCCAGCCGTTGGGGGCGCTGAGCGTCCCACCGTTGGCGCAACTGGACATGTACCCGACCTTCGGGCCACCGAGCGCCCACGCCGTCAGGTTGAGCCCCGTCGCCGGGGAGGCGCCCGTGAGTCCCTCGAGGACCGCGTTGCCGAACGTGTAGGTCGAGTCGGCCTGGTAGAGCGGGGCCATGTAGTCCGTCGGGTCCGGGTAGTCCGGGGCCCATCCGAGGTTGAAGATCGGCTGCGGGTTCTGTCCCGGGTTCGAGAAC
>JAKATE010000018.1 GCA_021828085.1 Thermoplasmata archaeon
CGACGGCGCCATCCTGAAGTGCCTGGCGAGCGAGTGGGCCACGCGGGCCATCCACGACGCCCTGCAGATCCACGGGGGTTCCGGCTACATCCGCGGAACGCCCATCGAGCGGGCCTACCGGGACGCCCGGATCAGCGAGATCTTCGAGGGGACCAACGAGATCCAGCGCCTGGTGGTGGCCCGCGACCTCATCACCCGGGGATGGGTGGACTGACCGGCGGGCGAAGCCCGCCGGGGACCACCGCCGGGGGGGATCCCTTGGGGGCCGCCGAAGGGACCCACGGGTGCTCGCGCTCCTTCTCGAGGAGCTCCTGCCAGTGGACGTCCGCCATACGCTGCACCTCGGCGATGTCCTGCTCGGTGAAGTGCTGGAAGCGCCCCTGGAGCGAGAGGTACTCGCGGACCGGCTTCCGCACCCCCAGGCGTCGGGTGATCCGGTAGCGCCCCTCCTCGACCTCGTAGAGCGGGAAGAGCCCCGTGTCCGTGGCGAGGCGCCCGACCTTGATGGTCTCCTCCGAGTCGAACCTCCAGCCGGGCGGGCAGGGGGTGAGCGCGTGCAAGAAGCGCGGGCCGGAGAGCTCCCGGGCGCGCTGGGCCTTCTTCACCAGGTCCTCCGGGAAGCTCGGGTTCACGGTGGCCGCGTAGGTGGGCTCGTGGGCGAGCACGATCCCCATGATGTCCTTCTTCGGCTCGAGCTTCCCCCGGGCGCTGCCGGCGACGGGGGTGGTGGTGGTCCAGGCGCCCTGCGGGGTGGCCCCGCTGCGCTGGACCCCGGTGTTCATGTACGCCTCGTTGTCGTACATGACGTAGATCGCGTTCGTCCTCCGCTCGAGCATGCCGCTGAGCGCCTGGAGCCCGATGTCCGCGGTGCCTCCGTCGCCGGCGAAACCGACGACGGTGACGTCTGACTCCCCCAGGGCGTCCAGCGCCGCCCGGATCCCCGAGATCGACGCGCCGGTGGACTCGATGGGATTGTCCAGCGTGGCCTCCTGGAGCGCGGTCGTGGGGAACTGGGTATCGATCACCGTCCAGCACGACGCGGGGATGGAGACCACGGCGCGTGGGCCGATCCCCTTGAGCAGGAGCCGCATGGTGAGCGCCGGGGCGCAGCCCGGACAGGCGGAATGGCCCGAGCGCAGCCACTCCTCGGCAGGGATGGTGAGCTTAGCCATGGACGCTCACCTCCTGCGGAGCGGGAAGGTCCGCCCACTCGGTGGCCTCCTCGTCCCCGCGAAGGAGCGAGGCGAAGATCGATCGGACCATGGCCGGGGTCACGTCGCGACCCCCCACGCCGCCGGTGAACGAGCGTAGCAGTGGGTGGTGGGGGGAGGAGTACAGCGAGCTCGCCACCTCGGTGAACCCCGCCGGCCGCTCCCCGAAGGTGAACGAGCGGTCGAGCACCCCGATCCGGTCCACCCGGGAGGCGAGGCTCCGGAGCTCGCGGGCGGGGAAGGGCCGGAAGGTCCTCAGCTTCGCCAGCCCCACCTTCGTCCCCTCGGAGCGGAGCTCGTCGACCACCATCCGCGCCGTGCTCGAGGAGGTCCCCATGGTCACCAGGACGGCATCGGCCCCGTCGGTCCGGTACTCGGGAAGGGGCCCTCCCAGGTCGCGGCCGGTCGCCCGGGCGTACTCCTGCTCGGCCTCGGCGAGGGCCGCCGGGGCGCGCGCCATGGCCTTCGCCTCCTCGTAGCGGAAGCGCACGTAGTCCTCCGGCCCGGTGAAGCTGCCGAGCCGCGTGGGCACCCCGGGCTTCAGCGTAAGCACCGTCCTGCGCGGTGGAAGGAACGCGTCCACCAGGGAGGGCTCCGGGACGTCCACCGGCTCGAGGGTGTGGGAGAGGAAGAAGGCGTCCTCCGTCACCATCGCCGGCAGCCGGACCGCGGGGTCCTCGGCCGCGCGGTAGGCGACCAGGAGGGTGTCCAGGACCTCCTGGTTGCTCTCCGGATAGAACTGCATCCAACCGGTGTCCCGCTGGGACATAGTGTCGGCGTGGTCCGCCCCCAGGTTCCAGGGAGGGGCCACCGCCCGGTTCACCACCCCCATGACCACGGGGGCGCGGAGCCCGGCGGTCCAGTGGACGAGCTCGTGCATGAGCAGCAAGCCCTGGCTCGAGGTCGCCGTGTAGGTGCGGGCTCCCATGGCCGAGGCGGAGAGGACGGTCTGGAGCGCGCTGTGCTCGGACTCGACCTTCACGTACTGCGCGGCGAGGGAGCCGTCGGCGACGAAATCGGCGAGCGCCTCCACGATGGTCGTCTGGGGGGTGATCGGGTACGCCGCGATCACCTGGACCCGGGCCAGCCGGGCGGCGTACGCCTGCGCACCGTTGCCAGAAAGCACCGTTCGCGTCATGGTCTCTCCCTAGGCCACCTCCGGGACCATGTCGATCACCTTGGGTGGACACTCCTCCGCGCAGATCCCGCACCCCTTGCAGTACGCCTCGCGCACGTGGGGGAAACCCTGCTCATCAAGGCCGATGGCGTCGTCCGGACAGAACTTCCAGCAGAACTCGCACCGGGTGCACCCGTCCAGATGGATGGAGGGGACGAGCGTCCTCCACGTCGACGTGTGCAGGGTGCTGCTCGGGATCGTGGCCACCGGAGCCTCGGGAATGACCGGGGGAGCCGGTCCCTGCGGGGCAGGGGCCGGTCCCGGGATTCCCGGCTCGAGGGCGACTTGGGCGAAACCCTCGGAGGCGGCCTCCTGGTTCTCGGGGACCTTCACCGGGACGTTCTCCCCGATCGCGCCGAGGAGAGCGGGGAGCCCGACCACCCCCGAGACCTTCGCGAGCGCCCCGAGCATCACCGTGTTTACGATGGGCATCGTGCGCGAGCCGAGCCGGTGCGCGAGCGCGATCCGGTTGGCGTCCACGAGCGCGACGCGGGCACGGGGAGGGAGCGAGAGGGAGGCTGGGGGATGCGTCGCATTGAGCAGGAGCAGGCCTCCCTCCCGGAGTCCCTCGGTCACGGGGACGACCCGGGGCAGTCCCGGGTCCAGGACCACGACGATCTCCGGCTGCTGGATCGAGGTGCGCAGCAGGATCGGATGCTCCTCGACACGTGCGTAAGCCGTCACGGGGGAGCCCCGCCGCTCCACCCCGAAGAAGGGGAAGCTCTGCACCCAGTGGCCCTCTCGGAAGGCGGCGTGGGCGAGGATCTCCGAGGCGACGACGGCCCCCTGTCCTCCCCTGCCGTGGAATCGGATCTCCGTCATGGCCCAACCTGGGGTCGGCACGGGCCTGCGCGAGCATAATCTGGAGGTCAACAGAGCTTGACGCCCGGGCTTAATCCTAGGCGCCGAACGGGTGAGCCGGGGCACGCGGATGGTGGGCATTCAGGCGCGCAAGAAGGTCTGGCTCGACGGCAGGATCGTGGACTGGCCGGACGCGAAGGTCCACGTCCTGACCCACGGGCTCCACTACGGCTACGCCATCTTCGAGGGGATCCGCAGCTTCCGGACCGAGCGGGGTCCGGCGGTCTTCCGCCTCGATGACCACCTGGAGCGTTTCCTCAACAGTGCGAAGGTCTACCGGATGAGGATCCCCTACTCCCAGGAGGAGCTCCGGCAGGCCACGCTGGAGCTGCTCCGGCAGGACGGCGCGGAGGAGGTGTACCTCCGGCCCATCGCGTTCTCGGGGTACGGGCAGATGGGGCTCGATCCCACGAGCGCACCGATCCAGGTGGCCATCGGCCTCTGGGAGTGGGGGGCCTATCTCGGGGACGAGGGCCAGGGTCGGGGGATCCGGGCCACCATCTCGAGCTGGGTGCGCAACGACTCGAGGAGCATTCCCCCGCAGGCGAAGTGCGCGGCGAACTACGCCAACAGCATCCTCGCGAAGCTCGAGGCGAACGCCGGGGGCTTCGACGAGGCGATCCTGCTCAACTCCGCAGGGATGGTCTCGGAGGGGCCGGCGGAGAACATCTTCCGGGTCAAGGGGGGCATCGTGGGCACCCCCCCGGCGAGCTCGGGGATCCTCCGGGGGATCACCCGGGACACGATCATCCAGCTGGTCCAGGAGAACGGGCTCACCTTCCGACGGGGGGACTTCACCCGGGAGGAGCTGTTCACCTCGGACGAGCTCTTCTTCACCGGCACCGCGGCCGGAGTGAGCCTGATCCGGGAGGTGGATGGCCGACCCATCGGGACGGGCGAGTACCCGGTCGCCCGTCGCCTCCAGGAGCTCTACTCCGACGTGGTGCACGGCCGTTCCGGCGCCCATCCGGAGTGGCTCTCCTACGTAGGAGGAGCCTGATGGGGACCCCCTCTCCGGCCCACGACAGACCGGTGGGGTACCCTCTCCTGGGTCGGCGGAGCATCCGTAGCCGAGCGGACCCCCCTCGTCCCCTCCCGCCCGCCCCCGGACCCCGACAGAAGGACGATGCGAGGGTTGCCCGTCCATCCCCCCGGAACCCGGTCTCCCCGGCGCCAACGACCCGGGGGTCGGTCGCCTGCTCCGGGGGGAGGGCAGGAGCGCCCCCGGCGACTTCGATGGCCAGGGAATGAACCGGCGACTGGAGGAGATCGTGTCGTCCCCCTTCCCCGCTCCCCGCAACCCCCTCGAGAACGAAGCTCACGCCCCTCCTCGGCCGGCCGGCCTGCTCGAGCGCGAGGACCTTCCCCGGCTCTTCGACGCCCTGAAGCGGGCGGGCTATCGGATCGTGGGCCCCACCGTCCGGGACGGCGCGATCGTCTACGGGGAGGTGGGCGCGGTCGACGACCTCCCCGTCGGCTGGACCGAGCGACAGGAGGCGGGGCGCTATCGCCTCGAGCGTCGGCCTGACGCGGCGGTCTTCGGCTTCAACCTCGGTCCGCAGAGCTGGAAGAAGTACCTCTTCCCTCCCCGGACGCGACTCTGGACCGCGGAGACCCGTGACGGCTCCTTCCAGGTGACCCCCGAGCCTCCCGACGAGGGAGCTCCCTATGCCTTCCTCGGGATGCGCGCCTGCGAGCTCTCCGCCCTCTCCATCACCGACCGGGTCTTCACCGGCGGCGTGGTGGACCCCGTCTACCAGGGTCGCCGCGCGCGCATCCTTCGCATCGCCGTGGAGTGCGGCCAGTCCGCACCCACCTGCTTCTGCACTTCCATGGGGACCGGACCCGGGGCCGACGGGGGCTTCGACCTCTCCCTCACCGAGCTCCTCTCCCCCGGGCGGCATGTCTTCTGGGTCCGTACCGCCTCCGAGGCCGGGGAGAGGCTGGCCTCCGAGCTTCCCCTCCGTCCTGGCGGGCCGGACGACCTCCGGTCGAGGGAGGAACTGCTCGACCGCGCCGCTCGGGAGCAGAGGCGCAAGCTCCCGGCGGACCGCGTGCGCGGACTGCTCCTCGACCACCTGGAGGATCCCCACTGGGAGGAGGTCGCCCAGCGCTGCCTGAGCTGCGGCAACTGCACCATGGTCTGCCCCACCTGCTTCTGCAGTACCACCGAGGAGGTCCCGAGCCTGGACCTCGCCCGGGTGGAGCACTGGCGCCGGTGGGACTCGTGCTTCAACCTGGCCTTCTCGCAGCTCCACACGGTCAGCATCCGAACGGGCATCAAGTCCCGGTACCGTCAGTGGATCGACCACAAGCTCGCGACCTGGCACGACCAGTTCGGGAGCTCCGGTTGCGTGGGATGCGGACGCTGCATCACCTGGTGCCCGGTCGGCATCGACCTCACCGAGGAGGTAGCGGCCCTCGAAAGGGCCGACCCCGCCTCCCGCCTTCCGGCAGCGGGAGGGAAGGCATGAGCGCCCCCACGGCTACCCTCCGCCACGAGCTAGCCGAGCATCCGTTCCTCCGGGGCCTCGACCCGGAGTTCCTCGAACTGATCGGGGGGCTCACGACGCACCGGAGCTTCCGGACCGGGGAGGGGGTCATTCGCGAGGGGGAACCGGCTCGGGAGCTGCTGCTCCTCACCCACGGCAAGGTGGCCCTGGAGCTCATCGCGCCGGACCGCCCCCGGATCTCTCTGCTCACCGTCGGACCGGGGGAGATCGTCGGCTGGTCCTGGCTGGTCCCTCCGCACGTCTGGCAGGTGGACGGTCGGGCGGTCAAGCCCACCCGCGCCCTCGCCGTGGAAGGCGTGGGGTTGGTCCGTCTCCTCGAGGACCGTGCCAGCGACGCCTACCAGCTGATGATGCGCCTCCTGCCCGTGATCACACACCGCCTGCTCGTGGCGAGGACCCAGGTGATGGACCTCTATGCCCCGTGAAGAAGAACCCTCCCCCCGGCCCTCTCCGTTCCGCGTCCTCTCCCGCGTGCAGGAGACCCCGGACACCGTGACCCTCACGGTGACCCCCCAGGACGGGGCGGCCCCGCCCCCCTCGTTCGACCCCGGCCAGTTCAACATGCTCTACGCCTTCGGAGTGGGGGAGGCTGCGATCTCCATCGCGGGGGACCCCACCGCGCCCGAGCGACTCGTCCACACCGTTCGTTCCGCAGGGGCGATCACCCAGGCGCTCTCCTCGCTCAAGCCCGGCGACACGGTCGGGGTCCGCGGGCCCTACGGGAAGGGCTGGCCCCTCCCTCTGGCCCGAGGGAAGGACGTGATCCTGGTGGCCGGCGGCCTGGGCCTTCCTCCTCTCCGTCCGATCCTCTACCACGTCCTGTCCCACCGGGACGAGTACGGAAGGCTGGAGGTCGCCTACGGCTCCCGGACCCCGGAGGACCTGGTCTACTATCCGGAGATCCAGCAGTGGCGGTCGCGCAAGGACCTGCGTTTCCAGGTCACCGTGGACACCGCTGGGATGGACTGGTACGGGGACGTGGGGATCGTCACCCAGCGCCTCAACGACATGCGGTTCCGTCCGTCGGAATCGGTCGCCTATCTCTGCGGACCGGAGGTGATGCTCCGCGCCACCGCGAAGGGCCTCACCGAGCGTGGGATCCCGCCGGACCGGATCTTCGTCTCCATGGAGCGCAACATGAAGTGCGGCATCGCCCAGTGCGGCCACTGCCAGTTCGGTCCCTACCTCCTTTGCCGGGACGGCCCCGTCCTCCCCCTCAGCGCCGTCGCGCCGTACTGGTCGATCCGGGAGATCTGAGCGATGGCATCCCCTCCCCTGCCGAAACTGGGCGTCTGGAAGTTCGCCTCCTGCGATGGATGCCAGCTCTCCCTGCTCGCCCTGGAGGACGAGCTCCTCGCCATCGCGGACCGGCTCTTCCTGGCCGACTTCCGGGAGGCCTCGAGCCGAATCGACCCGGGTCCCTTCGACCTCTCGCTGGTGGAGGGCTCCGTCACCACGGAGGAGGACGTCCAACGCATCCAGGGGATCCGGGCGCACTCCCGGACCCTCGTGACCATCGGCGCCTGCGCGACCGCCGGCGGCATCCAGGCGCTGAGGAACTTCGCCGATGTGGAGGAGTACCGGAGCGTGGTCTACGCCCACCCGGAGTACATCCACACCCTGGGGAGGTCCACCCCCATCTCCGCCCACGTGAAGGTCGACCTCGAGCTCCGGGGTTGCCCGGTGAACAAGCGCCAGCTGCTCGAGGTGGTGACGGCCTATCTCGCCCACCGCGCCCCCAACCTGCCGGGGGAGAGCGTCTGCGAGGAGTGCAAGCGGGCTGGTCATGTCTGCGTGCTCGTGGCGCACGGGACGCCGTGCCTGGGGCCGGTGACCCACGCGGGGTGCGGGGCACTCTGTCCGGCCGTCGATCGCGGCTGCTACGGCTGTTACGGCCCGCAGGACACCCCCAACGCCCCCTCGCTCATCCGCCGGATCGAGGAGCTCGGCATGCCGCGCCCCGAGCTCCGTCGCTTCTTCCGCACCTTCAACGCGGCCGCCCCCGCGTTCGAGGCGGCCTCCCGCTCCCTTTCCGAGGAGGGACCCGCATGAGCGAACGAACGGTGGCGGTGAACTACATCACGAGGGTCGAGGGCGAAGGGGCGCTCCGCGTCCGCATCGAGGGGGGCTCCGTGAAGGAGGTGGAGCTGAGGATCTTCGAACCCCCCCGCTTCTTCGAGGCCTTCCTGCGCGGCCGCTCCTATCGCGAGGCCCCGGACGTGACCGCCCGCATCTGCGGGATCTGCCCGGTCGCCTACCAGATGAGCTCCTGCCAGGCCATGGAGTCGATCCTCGGGATCCGGGTGGGAGAGCGCCTGGAGGCGCTGAGGCGCCTGCTCTACTGCGGGGAGTGGATCGAGAGCCACGCTCTTCACATGTTCCTGCTCCATCTGCCGGACTTCCTGGGCTACGCCGACGCGGTGGGGCTCGCCCGGGACCACCGGGACCTCGTCGAGAAGGGGCTCCGTCTCAAGAAGGCCGGGAACTCCATCCTGGAGGCCGTGGGGGGACGCGCCGTCCACCCGGTGAACGTCCGGGTGGGAGGATTCTACCGTTCTCCCGAGCGCGAGGAGCTCCTCGCGCTCCGCCCGGCGATCGAGGAGGCCCTGACGATCGCGGAGGAGACGGTCCGGTTCGCCTCCACCCTTCCTTACCCGGACCTCTCGGAGGATTACGAGTTCGTCGCGCTGAGGAACGAGAAGGAGTATCCGATGAACTCCGGGGACGTACTCTCCAGCGCTGGGCCCCGGGTCCCTGTGAGCCGTTTCGAGGAGACCTATCGGGAGGAGCAGGTCCCGTACTCCACGGCGCTCCAGTCCCGCCGCGTCGGGGGAGGGCCCTATCTGGCCGGCCCGCTCGCCCGCTACGCCCTCAACCAGGACCTGCTCACCCCACGCGCCTCCCGCGCGGCGCGGGAGGCCGGGCTCGGGAAGGTCGAGCGCAATCCCTACCGCAGCCTTCTCGTGCGCGGGGTGGAAGTGGTCCTCGCCTGCGAAGAGGCGCTCCGGATCATCGATTCCTATCAACGGCCGGAGCAGCCCTTCGTCGAGCCGCCGAACGGGGTCCACGCGGGCACCGGCAGCTGGGCCACCGAGGCCCCTCGCGGATTGCTCTACCACCGGTACCGGATCTCCGACCGGGGGCTCATCGAGGAGGCGAAGATCACCCCCCCGACCTCCCAGAACCAGGGAAGGATGGAGGTGGACATGCGCCACCTGGTGGAGCGCTCGCTCGCCCTGGACGATGCGAAGCTCGGGGAGGCCTGCGAGCGTGCCGTGCGCAACTACGACCCGTGCATCTCCTGCTCGACGCACTTTCTCCGACTGGAGGTGGACCGACGATGAGGCCCCACCGGGGAGGAGACCGGCCCGTGGTGATCGGGCTCGGCAACCCCGAGCGCGGGGACGACGGCCTGGGTCCGGTGGTGGTGGGGCTCCTGGAAGGTCCGCTGGGAGGGTTCGTGGAGCTCCTCGCTTCGGTCTCGGACCCCATGAGCATCCTCGACCTCTGGGAGGAGGCCCCGGTGGCGATCCTCGTCGATGCGGTGCGCTCGGGCGGAGTCCCCGGGGTGGTCTACCGCTGGGAGGTCACCCCCGGCGACCTTCCCATGGCCCGCGCCTGGAGTTCCACCCACTCCCTGGGTCTCCGGGAGCTGGTCGAGCTCTCCTGGGCCCTGGGTCGGAGCCCGCGCCGCCTGGTCCTCTACGGGGCGGAGGCGGGCGAGGACCGGTGGGGGCAAGGGCTCTCCGAGCCGGTCTCTGCGGCCGCGTTCACCATCGCGCGACGGCTCCACCAAGAGCTCGAGCAGGACGGCTGGCTCGTCGCCCGCCGGGAGGAGGAGCTCCATGCATGAGCAGGCCCTGATGGCCGAGCTCAAGCAGGTCGTCGACCAGTTGCTCTCCAAGGAGCCGGGGACCCGGGTCACCCGGGTTCGCCTCTGGATCGGGGCGTTGAGCCACCTGACGGAGGAGGACCTCCGTCAGCGCTGGGCGGAGACGTTCGCGCAGACGCCGGCCGAGAAGGCGGAGCTCGAGGTGGAGTGTTCGGAGGACCTGGAGGACCCCCGGGCGCTCAGCGTGGTGCTGGTGGACCTCGACCTCGCCCCGTCGGTGCCCGCGTAGGAGGAAGAGCATGTGTCTCGCGATCCCTGGAAGGGTCACACGGATCCTCGAGGAGCACGGAGAGGACCGCATCGCCGAGATCGACTACGACGGGACCTTCCGGACGGCCCACCTCCTCTACCTCCCCGAGGCGGGCGTCGGGGACTACGTGCTCGTCCACGCGGGGTTCGCGACCTCCCTCGTCCCCGAGGAGGACGCGCTCGAGGCGCAACGCCTCGCGCGCGAGATCCCTCCGCTCCCCCCGGCATCCTCCCCCGGGGTCCCTCCCCTTCCTTCCGTTCGCCGAGACGGAGCGAGCCCAACATGAGCGAGAACAACTCCCGGGAGTCCCCCCTTCGAGGAACGCGACACCGCCCCCGAACCTTTCTCGGACCCCCTCGGGGGACGACGGTGGGCGCGAGCAGCCCCAGCCTCGTCGGACCGGGGCTGCTGCTGGTACTCTTGACCGCCCTCATCAGCGGCGCCTCGACCTTCGCGAACGGTTACGCCGTGGCGGGGACGAGCAGCGCGGTCTTCGTGACGTTCCGGAACCTCCTGGTGGCCTTCCTGGTGCTCCCGCTCGGCCTCCTGGCGTTCCGTGGCGCGAGCGAGAGGCCGAGCGCCCGCCAGTGGGGGATCCTCCTCGTCATCGGGCTCGTGGGGGGCGCCATCCCCTTCCTGCTCTTCTTCCAGGGGATCGCGCTCGCCACGGCGGCCGGGGGAGCCACCACGGCCTCCTTCCTCTACCGCACCCTCTTCGTCCTGGCGACGGTGCTCGGCATCGTCGTGCTGCGCGAGCGTTTCCACTGGAAGGCGGTGGTGGGGGGCGCCCTCCTCCTCGGGGGCAACTTCCTCCTGATGGCGCTCACCACCCCGGTCTGGACCGACGGGAGCGCCTACGTGCTCGCGGCGACGCTGCTCTGGGCAGGGGAGTACACGCTCTCGAAGAACCTGCTGCGCTCCCTTCCTTCCGGCCTCGTCGCGGCGGGCCGGATGGGCTTCGGGGCCGCCTTCCTCCTCGCCTACCTCGGTCTGACCTCCCAGCTGGGGGCCGTCGTCCTCTTCTCGGGGGCACAGTGGACCTGGGTCGCCCTCAGTGCGGTGCTCCTGAGCGCCTTCGTCGGGGCCTGGTACGCTGGGCTCAAGCGGGTGGACCTGGGAGTGGCGACCTCGGTCCTGGTGCTCGGCTATCCGGTGACCTGGCTGCTCGCGGTGGCCTTCCAGGGGGCTCCGCTCGTGACCGGGGAGCTCTGGGGAGCCCTCCTCGTGGTGCTGGGCGCCTTCTTCGTGGTGGGCTGGCGTTCCCTCCGTGAACTCGCGCGCTGGACCTTGAGCCGGTTCCCCCGCTCGGGGCGCACGACGACCTAGGATGCAGGGGATCGAGCTCGGGGCCCGGTTCAGCCTCGCGACGAGCCGCCTGCACTACTGCGGGGCGGAAGGGGCGGACCGGGTCCTCTATGAGGCGCTGGTCCGAGGCACGGACCTCGAGAGCGCGGCCGGGGTCCTCCGGAGCTTCGAGGCGCTCATGCCGTACCTGGAGGCCATCGCGCTCCACACCGGAGGGGACCCCTTCGACCCCGACGTTGTCGAGGCGTACTGGATCGGGGGGAGGGCGCTCCTAGGCTTCACCCGGGAGGAGTTCCGGGGTCTCTTGGACCGCCTCGTCCAGCGCGGTCTCCCCCGCTCGGTCGCACTTCGGCTGGCGGAGCGCCTTCCCGCGAATCCGGTCCCGCACCACCTCTTCCACGTGAGCTTCGTCGGGGTGGGGGAGGTGACCGGTCATGTGGAGACCACGCTGGCGAACATGCAGGCGTGCCGACCCGGCTGGGCCGAGGTCCGGGAGGTCCAGGGTGACCGGCTCTCGATCTCTGAGCCCCAGCTGGTACGGGAGGAGGAGGGGTACCGGATCGGACCCCCCGTGGTCCGAGAAGTGGCCTACGATCCCGCCCTTCTGCCGGTGGTGAGGCCGGGGCAGACGGTCGCGCTCCACTGGGATTGGCCCGTAGGAGTGCTCAGCGACGAGCAATTGACCCGGTTGAAGTCGGTCTCCGAGAGGAGCCTCGAGGCCGCGAACGAGGCGAAGGGCGCCTCCGGACCGAAGGGACCCAAGGCTGCGTCACCGGCTCGGGAGCGTTGAGCCCCACGTTCTGTCAGGGGCTCTCCTTGACGGACGAGAAGGAGAGACAGGTCTGGGTGCGCTCGATCCCCCGGATCAGACGGAGCCGGTCCACCACGAGCTCCCCGACCGCCTCCACCGAGGAAGCGCGCACCTTGAGCAGGATGTCCCATTCTCCCGAGATCAGCGAGACCTCGAAGACCCCCGGGAGCCGAGCGATCTCTTCGGCGACCTCCCGCTGGGTCCGCGCCTCCGAGGGTCCGAAGGCGGCGAGGATGTAGGCGGTAACCCCGAGACCCAACTGGGCATGGTCCGGGACCGCGACAACGCGCCGAAGGACCCCGGAGTCGAACAGGCGACGCAGCCGCTCCTGGACCGTGGCGCGAGGCACCCTAAGCTTGCGGGCCAACCAGACGACGGGTCTCCGTCCGTCCACCCCGAGCTCCGAGAGGATCTTCCGGTCGAGATCGTCCACTCCTGTCATAGTGACGGAGTTAGTGGGTTGCGTTTATCAATTTGTTGTCACTTTGCCAAAATTCTTGGCAGATAGATGAAATAGCCGCGACGCCTTCGGCCCTCCCCATGACCGACACGGCCCTCCGGGACTCCTCCTCCGCGCTCGAGCCGACCACCTTCGGATCGGTCCCCCTGTCGGTCCCGGTCACCACTGCCCTGCTTCAGAGCCTCACCGGAGGGCTCGTGCAGCGGGGGTTCTCCTGGGGGCTGCCCGTCATCCTCTCCCCCGTCACCGACCCGCTCTGGCCGGACCCTGGCTCCTCCATCGAGAGCCGGCTCGAGCTCGAGCTGTACGACCGGCGGGTCCGGGTGACGCAGAGCATGATCATCCACAAGCTCCTCCTGGTCTCCGGAGCCCTCCCCCGCCTCTTCTTCCTCTCGCCGAACGTGCGGGTGGAGCGACGGGACCGAGCGGACACCGGTCGGCACCTCTACGAGTTCACCCAGCTCGACTTCGAGGTGCGAGGTTTCACCTCCCTCGAGCTCCGGGCGTTGTTTGAGGGCGTCCTCGAGGAGGCCATGGACCATCTCCGGCAGACCCTTCCTCCCGAGGCCCGCTCCGGGCTCGCCCATCTCCCTCCCCCTCCCTATCCGGTGCGGGAGCGGCGCGATCTCGTGGAACGCTACGGCGCGGACTGGGAGGAAGCGCTTTCCCGTGAAACCCCGACCCCGGTCTGGGTCACCGACCTTCCCCGAGAGTTCTACGACTACGAGGACCCCTCCACCCACGTGTGGGACAATTTCGACCTCTACCTGCCAAGGCTGGGAGAGGTCCTCTCCGGCTCGCGTCGGGAGTGGGAGCTGGCCCGGATCCTCCAGAAGATGCAGCGCGACGGCGTCTCCCCCGAGGCGTTCCGTCCCCTCCTGAGGCGCGCGGAAAAGGGTGCGCTCCTTCCTTCCGCCGGTGCCGGCCTGGGCATCGAACGGCTCGTCGCCTGGCTCGTGGGGGCCTCCCACGTCGGGGAGGTCCAGCTCTTCCCCCGTATCCCCGGCACGGTCCCGGAGCTGTAGGGTCCCCGCCTCGGACCGCAGGAGAGCTCCTCCGACGTCAGGGGACTCGAGCCTTCGGCCGGGGGGACGTGGATCGATCCCGCCCTCCCGGTCGCCGTTGTCCCCCGGTCAGGATGCCTTCGTGTCGAAGGGTCTCGTTCACGGACGGGTCGAGGAGTGTCCCGCGGCCCCGGACCTCCGACGACCGCTCGGGCGCTCAGGCGTGGATATTTTCCCTTCCCCCGTTGAGCGGAACGCCACCGGTGGGCGGCGGGACCCAGAGCATCGGGAGCTCCCGGGCCCTCAGCCACCCGATCGCCAGACGGGACTCGATCCGCCGGAGCATGACCGAGAGGCTGCCTTTGGACTGGCCGAGCGCCTCCGCGAGCTCCGTCAGGGACGCGCGACGCGGATGGGCGTAGTACCCGAGGCGCATGGCCTCCAGATAGACCCGCTCCTGCTCCGGCGTGAGCCCTTCGAGCGAACTCTCCGCGAGCGAGGGGGCCACCGAGAGCACCCGACTGCCGGGGAGTTCGCGCAGGACGAGCCCCGCGGTCCGACGAAGGGTCGCGTGGGACCCGAGGATCTCCCAGTACGCCCAGCCCGAGCGAACGGCGAAGGGCACGCGGGGGAGCACTTCGCCCTCCGAGACCAGCTCGGCGAGCACGGTGGGGCGGTAACGGACCCCCCAGAGCGCGCCGGCGGGGGTCCGGTAGAGCTCCTCGGAGCGGATCCCTGACGGAGGTCTCGCGAACCATCGGCGCGCCTGGGGAATGGCCCGCGAGCCGACCCAGATATGCGCGAGAGCGATGGCGTGCGGCTCGGCGGGAACGAAGTTGAGGACCCAGAAGAGCTCGTCCGGGTTGCTTCGGGAGAGCCCGGAGAGCCAGTAGTCCTCCGGCAGCTTCAGTTCCAGCCGTAGCAGACCCACGCTCGCTCCGTCCCCACGGCAAGGCCGCGAAGGGCAGCCGCGGGGACGTGGGTCGGTGCCTTAAGATGTATGATGCCCTTCGGGTCCCCCGGGGGGATGCGATTGGCCAGCACCATTCGGCTAGGAGTGAGCACCCAGACCCCTCCGCTCGTGCCCCTGCCGGGGCTGCGCTCCCACAAGGATGGCGCCCGGTGGATGCGCGGACGGGACTACCGTCCCGGCGTGGGAGGGGTGGTCCCCATGATGCGCTCGCTGCTCAAGCATGCCCAGTTCCGCTGGGTGAGCCCGAACCCCTGGTGGATCTGCCTGGGCTTCCCGGGGGCCCCGCACTGGGTCCAGAGCGACGAGGGGTTCCGGGTGAGCTTCGTGGACCTCCCGGAAGAGGTCCGCGGGAAGTACAACGCGTTCAAGCGGGCGATCTGGGACGCGGTCCATGGCGCCTCGGAGTTCCGATTCCAGGTGGACGACTACCGCGCCTTCCTGGACTACAGCATGGCGACCGCGGACCGTCTGCTCTCCATCCGCGACGAGGTGGACGCCTACTACGTGAACGACTTCCAGCAGATCCAGGTGGGACCCGCCCTCGGCCCGACCGCCCCGGCGGTCCTGCGCTGGCACGTTCCCTTCAACGTGAAGGGGCTCAATCCCTCCGCCCAGCGCTTCTTCGTGAAGTCGGTGGAGGGATTTGACGCGGTGGTCGTCTCCACCCGGCGCGATCTCGAGGGGCTCATCGGGCTGGGCTTCCAAGGCCGGGCCTACCAGATCTACCCTTACGTCGACCCGGGAGAGTTCCCCCAGGTGGGCTCCTCGGCCCAGGAAGCGTTCCGGGAACGCTGGAAGATCCCCCCGGGGGCCCCCGTGGTCCTCTGCGTGGCCCGCATGGACCCGCAGAAGCGACAGGACCTCCTGCTCGAGGCCCTCCCGGCCCTTCGGCGACGCTTCCCCAACCTCGTCCTGCTCCTCATCGGCAACGGGAGCTTCACCTCGAGCAAGGAGGGGGGCATCGGCTCCTCCCTCGGTCAGGACTGGCGCCGCCGGCTGGAGCGCCGGGTCAAGGAGCTCCGGATGGAGGAGGCGGTCCGGTTCACCGGTTACCTGCCCGATGAGGATGTGCACGTGGCCTACTCGATCTGCGACGTGCTGGCCCTCCCCTCCCCCGCCGAGGGGTTCGGGCTCGTGGCGGTGGAGGCCTGGCTCTACCACAAGCCCGTAGTCGTCTCGGAAGGGGCGGGGGTGGCCGAGCTCGTCGGCGACGGCGTCAACGGCCTCGTCGCCCCGACCGGGTCCGTGGAGGGGCTCTCCAGCGCCCTCATCGACGTCCTCTCCGACCCGGAGCGGGCCGAGAGCATGGGGCGGATGGGCTCGCTCACCTCGCGCTTCTGCTACACCGCCTTCGCCACCCGTCGGCTCAAGCGCGTTTTCGAAGAGGTGCTGGAGGACTACCCGCTCAAGGGGAAGGCCGCCCCGGCGGCATGACGGTCGTCACCTTCGACCTCTGGAACACCCTCGTCGAGCTCTCCCCCTCCGAGGCCCGCAGCTACGTGCTCCGTCGCCACGCCCTGGGTCGCGCGTGGCTTGCCGGGAACGAGGGAGGACGACTTCCTCCCGGACTGGCCCAGGTCCCGGTGAGGGTCCGCCGCGAGGCGGACCGCTGGGAGCGCGAGGGGAGGGTCATGACGATCGCCGAGCAGGCCCGCCGCATGGCCCGGCTCGCCCGGCGCCGTCGGTCCCCGGGACCCTACCGGGAGGCCCTCCGAGCTCTCGTCCGGAGCCTGCCGGTCCGTCCCCGGGACGGTGCCCTCGAGCTTCTCGCCGACCTCTCCTCGCAGGGTCGGCGTCTCGGGCTCATCTCGAACCTCACGCTCGAGCCCCCCGAGGCGGTCCGCGAGCTCGTCGAGCGTCTCGGGCTGGGCCGCTACCTCGAGGTGCTGGTCTTCAGCAGCGAAGTCGGAAGTTCCAAGCCGGACCCTCGGCCCTTCGCTCGTGCCCTGCGGGCACTGGGAGGGACTCCGGGCGAGGCCGTGCACATCGGGGACAGCTATCCCTCCGATGTGGTCGGGGCCCTCGCGGCAGGGTGGAGGGGGGCCGTGCTGCTCCTCGACCCGCGCCGTAGCCCCGGACCCGGGGGCGACGCGCGCGTAGCGAGGGTTCACCGTCTCTCCGAGGTGCCGGACGCCCTCCGACGGCTCCTGCCTCCCGGCTAGCCTGGGGTCCTGCGGCTCCGCGGGGGTCAGCCGAAGAGGGGGAGCCTTCCCCCCCTACCGGGCCTCGGCAGGATCACCACGGTGGCGGCCGCGAAGATCCCGAGCGCGGCCATCACCTCCAGCGCGAAGGGGATGTGCGAGTAGCCCCCATACGCGAGGAGGCCCACGAGGAAGGGGCCGAGGGCCCCGCCGATCCCGGTCCCGAGCCCGAAGACGATGGAGTTGGCGAGGGTGGAGGCCCCCGAGGGGAGGTAGTCCGGGGTGAGGGACATGAGCATGGGGAAGGCGCTGAAGGTGAAGAATCCGATAAGGAGCAGGAAGAGCACGGGGAGGGCCCCGCCGGTGAGGAGGAAGCCGACGGTGGAGAGCGCGGTCCCCACCGAGCTCAAGGCCAGAAGTCCCCGCCGGTCGAACCGGTCCACGAGCACCCCGAAGATGGGCTGGCCGAGGATGCCGGCCACATAGAGGATCGCCACCTCCAGGCCGAGGTTGAGCGAACCGCCGAGGATAGGGTGATAGCTCAGGTACGTGGGCATCCAGGCGATGATCCCCTGCGAGGCGGTGGACCTGACGAAGGCCACCACGGCGAGGAGAGCGATCCCCCTCGTGACCGTGGAGCGCAGGGAGAGCGGGCCTTCCGACCGGCGGGCGGCGTGGCCGCCCGCCTCCCGGCTCACCGAGAGCACCACCATCCCTCCTGCCACGGCGAAGAGGGCGAAGACGACGAGCGAGTCGGAAGAGCTCACGGCGAGACCGATGAGGAAGAAGATGACCGGATAGAGCGCGCGGCCGGTGCTCCCGACGGCCCCGTTGATGCCGAGGGCCTTGCCGCGCTCGGCCGGGCCGAAGCTCTGCTGGAGGAGCGTCGCGCCGAGGGGGTGGTAGAAGGCGCTTCCGAACCCCGTGAGGAAGCCGGCGGAGAGACTCAGCCCGAGCGCCGCAGAGGGGAAGGTGAGGGCGAGGTAGAAGACGCTCAGGCCGGCCCCCAGCAGGACGAGACCCGCGGCCAGCAGGCGGGCCGGGTGGCCTCCGACGTCCGCGAGGCGCCCCACGTATGGGCTGAGCAGGGAGGAGGCCGCGTAGTAGACGAGGAAGAGGATCGCCAGGTCCACGGTGTTCATCCCGTGGCCCGTCGCGAGGAGGGCGGCGACGACCGGTACGAAGAGCGAGGTGCCGTCGTTGATGAAGTGGCCGAGGGAGGTGTAGGCCAGGACCCGGAGCCGGCTCGAAAGGGCCGCTGGGGCCGCCGGACCGCTCACAGGGTTCCCGGAGGGAGCGGGGGAGGAGGGGCGGTCCTCAGCTCACGCTTGAGCACCTTCCCGACCATGGTCTTCGGAAGGGCGGCGACCAGGACGAACTCGCGAGGGGTCTTGTAGTGGGCCAGTCGGTCCCGGAAGAACTCGACGAGCTCGTCGACCCGGATCTTCGCCCCGGGCTTCGGCACGAGGAAGGCCTTCACCACCTCCCCGAGACGCGCGTCCGGCACCCCCACCACCGCCGCCTCGGCCACCCCCGGGAACTGGTAGAGGAGCTCCTCCACCTCGGTGGGGTAGACATTGAACCCTCCCACGATGATGAGGTCCTTCTTCCGGTCCACGACGTAGGTGTAGCCCTCGTTGTCGAGGTGCCCGATGTCCCCGGTGAGGAACCATCCGTCGACCAGGGCGCGCTGGTTCTCCTCGGGGCGGTCGAGATACCCCTTCATCACCTGCGGCCCCTTGACCGCGATCTCGCCGTCGGTCCCCGCGGGCAGGACCCGCCGCGGGTCACTGGGGTCGACGATCTTGACGTAGGTGGAGGGGACGGGGAGTCCCACCGAGCCTTCCCGCGGGGGGACCCCGATGGGGTTGATGTGGGTCACCGGCGAGGTCTCCGAGAGACCGTAGCCCTCCACCACCTCCCCGCCGGTGATCTCCCGGAACCTCCGGGCCACCTCGATGGGCAGGTGCGCCGAGCCGCTCACGCAGAAGCGGATGCCCCGGAGGTCCGCCTCCTTCGCCCGGGGGTGGTGGATGATGTCCGCGTAGAAGGGGGGGACCCCGGGGAAGATCGTCGGGCGGTAGCGCCGGACGTACTCGAAGATGAGCTCGGCCGAAGGGGGGAGGGGCTGGGTCACCAGCGTCGCCCCGTAGAGGAGGGCGCAGTTGAGCGCGGCGGTCATCCCGTAGACATGGAAGAAGGGGATCAGGGCGAGCAGGACCTCCTCCCCCTCCCGGTAGCCGGTGAGCCAGGCACGGACCTGGCGCGCGTTCACCACCAGGTTGGCATGGGTGAGCATGGCCGCCTTGGGGGAACCCGTCGTCCCCCCCGTGTACTGCAGCACGGCCACGTCCTCAAGCGCGTTCAGCGCGACCTCCGGGACCTTCCCTTCGGTCCGGAGGAGGCGGCGGAACGGCTCGAAAGGGAAGTGGGGGAGACGGGGGTCCCGACCCTGGCGGCGGAGGGCGCCGTTGACGAAAGGACGGGCCCAGAGCGGGGCGTCCTCCCGGAGCCGCGCGATGAAGCGGTGCGGGATCTCCGCGGACTCCGGCACTGACTCGAGGCCGTGGGAGAGGATGTCCAGGGTGACGATCCCCTTGGGACGGGAGTCGGAGAGGGGCTTGCTCAGGTCGTCCCGGACGTAGAGGGGGCTGATCTGCACGACCTCGAGGCCGAGCCGGAGCGCGGCGAAGTAGGAGAAGACGTACTCGGGGCAGTTCGGCAGGAGGAGCGCCAGCCGGTCCCCCGGCACGAAGCCGCGGGCGTGGAGGGCCGCCGCCACGTGCCCGATGTCGTCCCAGAGCTCCTGATAGGTCCACCGGCGCTCGAGCCCCGGCCGTAGCGAGAAGACCAGGGCGTCCCGACGGGCCCACTTCTTCACGGCCTGTTCCAGCAGCTCCGGGATCGTCTCGGTCCCCACCGGTACGTCCCGGGGGACCCCCGGGGGGTAGGAGCCGAGCCACGGCCGCTCCGGGTCGTCCGCTCGGGTCCGGACCTCGCTCGCGCTCAACGTCGTCGCCCTAGGGCTCCCCTGTCGTGCTCTCCTTCTCGAAGACCATGCCCCGACGGTACGAGCTCACCAGA